>NZ_JBEBMB010000027.1:0-126458 GCF_040081915.1 Xenorhabdus sp. SGI240 | reverse complement strand
ATCCAGAATTCGGGTTAATTAGTTCAATTAACCAGCTATGCTGTTTATTGGTTACATAGCTGGTTAATAACAAACTGGGTTTAGCCTCCAGCCAGTTTTACCTTCATTCCTTTCGCTTCCAGCAATTGCTTCAACAAGTCGCGTTTATCGCCTTGAATCTCAATTTCGCCCTCTTTAACAGAACCTCCACAGCCACATTTTTTCTTCAATTCGGCTGCTAGCTTAGCCAAAGTTTGGTCATCAGCATCTATGCCTGTAATCACACAAACACCTTTCCCTTTACGACCACTGGCCTGACGCTGGATACGAACAATACCATCACCTTTCGGACGAGAAAGCTTTACTTTTTCCTCCTGGATACGGCCACCATCCGTCGAATAAACCAAGCGAGAGTTATTATCCATGAATGAGTCCAAGAGATTGGTTAATCTGCTGTAGTGCTAATGTCGGATTTTCGGCGCGGGTAATTGGACGCCCGATCACCATATAATCCACCCCAGCCTGTACCGCCTGAGGTGGTGTCATGATCCGGCGCTGATCTCCCGCGTCTGTCCCTTCAGGGCGAATACCCGGAGTAACAAGCTGGAATGCATGTCCACACACTGCTTTCAATTGCTGTGCTTCATGGGCTGAACACACTACGCCATCTAAACCACACTGTTTTGTCAATAATGCCAAACGCTCCGCATGTTGCGCTGGTGTCATGTCAATGCCTGTGCCTGATAAATCAGATTGCTCCATACTGGTCAGCACTGTCACACCAATCAACAAAGGTGCATCCTTACCGTAAGTGAGCAGCGCCTCTTTAGCTGCTGTCATCATTCTCGCACCACCACTGGCATGAACATTAACCATCCACACACCTAATTCTGCAGCAGCAGCAACCGCCCTTGCCGTTGTATTGGGGATATCGTGAAATTTAAGATCCAAAAACACATCAAAACCACGCTGATGCAGCGCCTGAACAAATTGCGGGCCATACAGTGTAAACATCTCTTTGCCCACTTTCAGACGACAGGATTGTGGATCAATCTTGTCGACAAATGCCAGCGCTGCATCCTGATTGTCATAATCCAGTGCAACAATAACAGGCGAGTCAATCTGTTTATCTAAAGTTTGAACTGTGTGGGAGATCATTTATTAGGCCCTTTGATTTACTAATTAAATTGAATTATTTATAAACTTTAATTACTAGTGAGTAGCAGTATGATAGTGACAGTGTCACTGACCATCCAACCCCCGGATCGGTTTAATAGAGTCCCAAGAACGACATGATGGGCAATGCCAATATAACGAACGGGAAGTAAAGCCACATTTATGGCATCGATAATCAGGTTTTGTGCGGATTTGCTCACCGACCATATTGCGCAAAAGAATCAGGCTTTCTTTAGCCCGCCCTTCTTCCGCTTCCGTCATATGGTAATCCATCAGACGATAAAATAATCTCATTGTTGGATGGCGTTCCAACTGACGGTTAATGAAGTTTTGAGCAACTTCACGCCCTTCTTTCTTCTCAAGAATATCGGCCATATGAAGTTCAGCGATCGCACCACAATTTTCTTCTACACAACGCTGAACAAAAGTTTGCCATTCGGCCGGTTGAGACAAATGTTGGTAACATTCTTGCAGCATTGGCAAAGATTCACTGACCAATTGTTTATCCTGCTCAAGAATACGTTTCAACGCGTGGGTCGCTTTAAAATATTCCCCCTGAGCCATATAAATACGACCAAACATAATAGAAGCACGGGCACAATTTTTGTCTGCTTGAGCCGCTTTATTCAAATAACCGATCGCAGCAGTAAAATCATCACTGCCCATACATTGCAGAGCCAACTCACAGTAGAAATGCGCAATGTCTTCCCGAAAATGGGGTTTACCCAGTTTTACGAGTTTTTCAGCGATATCAATGGCTTTATTCCAATCACTGGTTGACTGGTAGATGGTTAGCAAGGAATTAAAGGCATTTTCACGGAAGTCAGTTTCGTCGACTAACTGAACGAACATGTTCTCTGCTCGATCATAGACTCCAGCAGCCATATAATCTTGCCCAAGCTGCTGGATCGCAAGCAAACGCTGTTCAAATGTCAGGGAAGCACTTTCCATCAGGGACTGATGAATACGAATGGCTCTTTCAACTTCACCACGGGAACGGAAGAGGTTTCCCAATGTTAGGTGAGCCTCAAATGCAGAGCTATCCTCTTTCAGCATATCAAGAAATAAATCTACCGCTTTATCTTGCTGATTGGAGAGCAAAAAGTTAACACCATCAACATATTCACGCGAAAGGCGGTCAGCCGATTGTTGTTTATCTTGTTGAGCACTTCTGCGCCCCATATACCAGCCATAGGCGGCGGCAATGGGAAGCAACAGAAACAACAGCTCTAACATAGAGAATTATTCCTTGTTTAACGCTACGGTAGATGCGACTTTTTTGGATGATTCAGATGGCTGTTCCACTTGAGTTTCCAGTCGTTTGATTTTGCGTTTCGCATGCCGCAAAGAAACACAGGCGCGTAGGTAAAAAAAACCACAAATTCCCCAACCGAGGATAAAGCCAACAGCAAACAACGCAGCCAGCAATGTGGATACAGAGTAATCACCCTTAGCAATCAAATAATTAAACGTCACTATCTGATTATTATTTGCTCCCAGCGTCACTGAGATAACAAAAACAACCAGTGCCAGTAATAAGATCAGAAAATATTTCACATTTCTTCTTCCTGTTATCTATCGTTGCTGATTGATTATGCCAAATAACAGACATAGAGGCGTGTTAAATTAGCATTTCTCGTCTACACACGTCTACGTAAAGGAAGCAATTTATTGCAATCAACGCTGATTTCCCTCTTTTTGTAATAAATACATCTGCAAAAATATGCTTATAGTTTAGCATGTTAATATATTTATCATTAAAGAACCTGACGCTTTATATTCATACGTATTAATAATTTCTGTTACAATACGGCGGCGTGCATGCGTTGTAATCAGAAAAAATTTTTGCGTAGTTTTAGCTGATTTCTCAACCGGTATTGTTCTGATATTGCAATATTTATAACGAGTTAAATCAACATATGAATACAAAAATGCAGCTAAAACGGGTAGCTGAAGCAAAATTACCTACGCCATGGGGTGAGTTTTTAATGATTGGATTTGAAGAAATCAAAACAGGCCGCGATCATGTCGCTCTTATTTTCGGCGATATTTCTGGTGATGAGCCTGTATTATCGCGCATCCACTCAGAATGCCTCACCGGAGATGCTTTATTCAGCCTAAGATGCGACTGTGGTTTTCAATTAGAAGCTGCACTTTCGCAAATTAGTCAGGAAGGCCGTGGTGTTTTACTCTATCACCGCCAGGAAGGGCGTAATATTGGCCTGCTGAATAAAATTCGTGCCTATGCTTTACAGGATCAAGGTATTGATACTGTTGAGGCCAACCATCAATTAGGTTTTTCTGCCGATGAAAGAGATTTCACCCTGTGTTCAGACATGTATAAAATATTGAATATTAATACAATCCGTCTTCTTACTAACAACCCTAAAAAAGTTGAAATCATGATAGAAGCAGGTATTAATATCACTGAACGTGTTCCATTGATCGTAGGACGTAATTCCCAAAATGCTCACTATTTAGACACCAAAGCCAACCGAATGGGTCATTTGCTGTCCGAATCAAGCTAAAAGTTCTCTCATTACTTTCTGTAAAATATAAAAAACTGCGTCGGTGTGGGCGCAGTCTTTGTTTCTAAATGTGATTTTTTAATTGATATTTTTCAGTTTTTATCATTTCAGCATATTACGGATCACATAATGCAAAATACCATCATGATAGAAGTAAGCCAGTTCTGTTCCCGTATCAATGCGGCAACGGGTATCAATCACAATTTCCTGTCCATTGGCATAAGTAATTTTCACTGCAATTGTCTGCCCGGGTTGAATGTTTGATAATCCTGTAATATCAATCCTTTCATCTCCCGTCAGGTTTAAGCTCTTGCGGCTGACGCCTTGAGGAAATTCCAATGGCAAGACCCCCATACCAATCAAGTTAGAGCGGTGAATACGTTCAAAAGATTCTGCAACCACAACCCTGATCCCTAGTAATTTTGTTCCTTTTGCAGCCCAGTCACGACTTGATCCTGAACCATATTCTTTCCCCGCAATAACGGCTAATGGTATTTTTTCCTCCTGATAACGTATAGCGGCATCATAAATAGCAAGTTGGGATTGTGAAGGAATATGCCGGGTATAACCTCCTTCAACCCCTGCTATCATTTCATTACGAATACGAATGTTAGCAAACGTTCCTCGCATCATAACTTCATGGTTGCCACGTCTTGAACCATACGAATTAAAATCTTTTGGTGCAACGCCATGTTCTTGCAAATAACGCCCAGCAGGACTGTCAGCCTTGATATTTCCAGCCGGGGAAATATGATCCGTCGTGACTGAATCCCCCAGTATCGCCAAAATGTGAGCCTGATGTATGTCTGTAATCGGTTTAGGTTCAGCCGTCATATCACTGAAGAAAGGAGGATGGCGTATATAGGTTGAATCCGGCTGCCAGGCATAAGTCGCTGAACTTTCTACGCTCAAGGATTGCCAACTTTCGTCACCTTCAAACACAGCATTATATTCTTTATGGAACATTTCGGTTCTGACTTTTCCAGTCGCTTCCGCAACTTCTGTACTATCAGGCCAGATATCCTTCAAGTAAACATCATTGCCTTGTTGATCTTTTCCGATAGGTTCTCGCGTCAGATCTTTTTTCATGCTGCCAGAAAGCGCATAGGCCACCACCAACGGCGGTGATGCCAGCCAGTTAGTTTTCACTAAAGGATGAATACGCCCTTCAAAATTTCGGTTACCGGAAAGCACCGCCCCAACGGTTAGATCAGATTGCTTGATTGCAGCTTCAATAGGATCAGGCAATGGCCCGGAATTGCCAATGCAGGTAGTGCAGCCATACCCTACCAAGTTAAAACCCAGTTTTTCCAGATATGGCATAAAACCGGCCAGTTCCAGGTAACTTGTCACGACTTTCGAACCGGGTGCCAGTGAAGTTTTAACCCACGGTTGACGCTGTAAACCTTTCTCAACCGCTTTTTTGGCAAGTAATCCCGCCGTCATCAATACGTTGGGGTTAGAGGTGTTTGTGCAAGAGGTAATGGCAGCAATCACCACGGCACCATCTTGCAATGAAAAAGTTTGGTTGTCTAAAATCACTGATACCGCTGATAAGTGCTCTTGCGTTTTATGGATATCCAATTCCATAGCAGACTGAAAAGCCTGTGGTACATTTCCCAATGCAACCCGGTCTTGAGGGCGTTTCGGCCCGGCTAAACTTGCTTCAACTGTCGACATGTCCAACTCTAGGGTGCTGGTAAAGATAGGCGCATCCCCCGCATTACGCCATAAGCCCTGAGTTCTGCAATAAGCTTCAACCAAAGCAATTTCTTCTTCATGACGCCCCGTTAAACGCATATAGTCTAATGTAATGTCATCAACAGGGAAGAAACCACAAGTTGCACCATATTCAGGAGCCATATTGGCTATAGTTGCCCGATCTGCCAGCGGCAAATCAGATAATCCATCACCATAAAATTCAACAAATTTACCCACAACACCGTGCTTACGCAGCATTTGTGTCACAGTCAGTACAAGGTCAGTTGCCGTGATCCCTTCTTGCAATTTTCCGGTCAGTTTAAAACCAACCACATCTGGGATCAGCATAGAAACTGGCTGCCCCAGCATCGCTGCCTCCGCTTCAATTCCCCCTACGCCCCATCCCAGAACGCCCAATCCATTAATCATGGTTGTGTGAGAATCCGTTCCGACCAACGTATCAGGATAAGCAAAATCCTTACCATCCTGATTTTCATACCAGACGGCTTTACCCAGATATTCCAGGTTAACTTGATGGCAAATCCCCGTTCCCGGAGGCACTACGCGGAAACGATTAAACGCTTTCTGTCCCCAACGCAAGAACAGATAACGTTCATAGTTACGTGCCATCTCTCTCTGCACGTTTTCTGAAAATGCCTGTTCAGTGCCAAATTTATCAACCATCACTGAATGATCGATAACCAAATCAACAGGGGATAACGGATTAACCTGCTCTACATTTCCACCGAGTCTCAACACTGCTTCCCGCATTGCTGCCAAATCCACGACAGCCGGCACGCCTGTAAAATCCTGCATAAGTACGCGGGCGGGGCGATAAGCAATTTCTCGTTCTGCATGACCGGTTTTTTGCCATTCCACCAGCGCCTGCAAATCATCCTCCACTACGGATTCACCATCAACATGGCGCAAGAGATTTTCGAGCAGAACTTTCAGAGACTTTGGCAGGCGGGATATATCGCCAACTTGTTCAGATAACAGAGGTAAACTGTAATAGTGGTAGGTTTTACGGCCAGTGGATTTGCTTCCAATCGAGAGCGTTGAAGCACAGTCCGTTTTCAATTTAAACGACATAACTCCTCTCCTTTCTTATTATTGATGGTCAGCTACCATTAAACATAACATATAAGCAACTATTTGTTATTCCGTCACCACACATTTTGCTAACTCGCTGTAAATCCTCATTTATTGATAAATTTTAATGATGACACCTCTAAAGTAGATATGTTTTATTCATGCCATAAGAGTTTGAATGAATTGACTCTAAAGTTTCTACGCATTGCTGGCTAATTGGTTTCAAATTGAAATTTGCAAAATAAAGGTGTATTCAGAGTACTCAATACGTTTATTAGCGATTGGAGGTAAGATTATGGACACAGAAAAAAACAAAGAATACCAACATTACCTAACCCATATACAACAAGCAGATCAGTTTTTTTCGGCTGGCATTAGAGATAAATTTTCCTTGTCGGATTATCAGCTTAGTGATACAGACGGCCTTGTCCAATTTATTATGACTTCAAATATTGTCGACAAAGGCAGTGTCATACAGAAAATGAATGAAATCAAAAAAATACAGATCGCTCTTTCTTCAATAGCCGCCGATTATATTGCCAAATATACCAATACTCATGGCAAAGCATATAAGACTGACATTCAATTTTGGGGAAATATCATGGCAAAACTGCCATTGATGAGTATCATAAATGTCGAAAGTCAAACCTATCAGCATGAAATGAAAGGTGTTTCTATTGCAACAAATTTACTCCAACTCATCATGGAGATTGTTTTAAATGCAAACTCTCCAAGCCTGAAAAGCTTTTCCGATTTTTTGCAAAAACAAGGTGATGCTATAAGGCTGGGTTTAAAACGGAATGGAGATTATTATTCTACCCTCACATTAGCCAGTGTTATTGAAGCAATTGGAGTTGAAAATCGGGTCATGTATGTCCCTAAAATAAAACTCTATAAAATAGATTTTAACAGAACCAACTCAGAAATGACGTCAAACTGCGCTTCTAGCGAGAATATTAATGTTGAATTTACTTACTCCTCTTGTATTTCCTTATTTAATTATCAATCGTTAGAAAACCACGAAGTTAAAATAGCTTTCGATAATTTCATTCTCAAAAATCAAAAATCTTCAATCGAAAATTCTGACAATTTTTTCAGTGGTGAATTTAAGACAATGATCCCAAAGGGGACATAAAATAAAAGATCAACCACCTGCCTGCTGTTTGGAGGTGGTTTAATCTTCTTGACACTGCTTATCTTCTTTATATCTATTTTGCTGATATTAAATATCTTTTTATACTATCGGCAGTTCGATATCTTTGAACATTTCTTCTATTTCTTCATTGGAGCGTAACGCAATGGCTTTATCCACAACATCACGCGTCAAATGTGGCGCAAAACGCCAGATAAAATCATACATATAACTACGCAGAAAACTACTACGTCGAAAGCCTATCTTGGTCGTGCTGTAACCGAATTGCTCACGCATATCAATACGTACTAAATCACTGTCCTTAACGGGTTCTACGGCCATACTGGCAATCACACCAACCCCTAGCCCTAACCGCACATAAGTCTTAATCACATCAGCATCTGTTGCTGTAAATACGATTTTAGGTTTCAAACCAACCCGATCAAAAGCAACATCCAACTCAGAGCGACCAGTAAAACCAAACGTATAGGTTACAACCGGATATTCAGCCAGCTCTTCAATCGTCACATTCTGTCTACCGGCAAACGGGTGATCCTTCGTCACCACAATAGAACGGTTCCAATGATAACAAGGCAACATAATCAGATCGCTATAGAGATGCAGTGCTTCTGTTGCTATCGCAAAATCACTATTTCCTTTGCATACCTCTTCCGCAATTTGCGTTGGAGAACCTTGATGCATATGCAGTGATACATTGGGATAGCGTTCAATAAAGCCCTTAATAACAGGAGGTAAAGCATATCTTGCTTGTGTATGGGTAGTCGCTATATATAAAGAACCACGATCAGGATAGGTGTGTTCACTGGCAACAGAACGAATGGCATCAATTTTTGACAGAACCTCACGTGAAATACGGACAATTTCTTCACCAGCCGGAGTCACGTGCGTCAAATGTTTACCACTACGAGCAAATATCTGAATCCCCAGCTCATCTTCAAGCATCCTGACTTGTTTGCTGATCCCCGGTTGGGAGGTATACAACCCTTCTGCTGTAGAAGATACATTTAGATTGTGATTAACCACCTCTACAATATAACGCAACTGCTGTAGTTTCATATCAGCACTGTCCCTAATAATCAAATGTATGAACGTTTTGTAGTTGAACCAATTTCTATATTGCTAATGGTTACCTACTTATAACCATATAGAATATATGTTTATAAGAATATAACCACTATAACACTTGCTATATATATATATAACAAATAATTAAGTTGAGTAACTATTATCAAGCGCCTGTTGCAGATATATTGTGTTTTAATTTTGTTGAAATACAAAAAAAGCCAGTCCATAGAACTGGCTTTTTAGAAAGAAAAGTTACATTTTCCACAAAAAAAGAAATATCTCTCTAAATATATTTCTATGAATTATACCCAATAAATGAAGATATAATGCACAAATTTATCTTAAAGATCGATTACTTTTCTTTCACAACCCAATCCCCTTCAACAAAAAATGCGGTCCATCCGGTCGCCTTGCCCTTTTTCTCTGAAGAAACGTACTGCTGTTTAGTTTTACGGCTAAAACGAACAACTGTTTTATTCCCTTCAGGATCAGCAACAGGCGCTTGCGCTAAATAACGCAATTTTTCCGGTAAGCGATCTTGGAACCGAACAAGCTCTTCAACCAATGGTGCTCGCGTTTCACGAGATTTAGGGAAGGTGTTGGCGGCTAAAAATACCCCTGCCGCGCCATCACGCAGAACAAAGTAGGCATCCGATTTTTCACATGCCAGCTCCGGTAACGGAACCGGATCTTCTTTTGGTGGTGCCACTTCCCCATTGCGTAAAATCTTACGGGTATTTTTACACTCTTCGTTTGTACAACCCATGTATTTACCAAAACGCCCCATTTTCAGGTGCATTTCTGAACCGCACTTATCACACTCAACTACTGGACCATCATAACCCTTAATGCGGAATTCACCTTCTTCAACTTCATAACCATCACACTCTGGGTTATTACCGCACACATGCAATTTACGCTGGTTATCAATCAAATAACTGTCCATCGCTGTACCACACTTTTTGCAGCGACAACGAGCACGCAATGCATTGGTTTCAGCATCATCCCCTTCCAAAATATTTAGGATTTCATTTTCCGGGATAAGGTTAATCGTCTGCTTGCATCGCTCTTTAGGTGATAACGCATAACCAGAGCAGCCAAGAAATACCCCTGTTGTCGCAGTACGAATTCCCATTGGGCGGTTACAGGTCGGGCACCCAATCGAGGTAATCACCATCGGGTTCGGACGCATCCCACCTTCATCTGGCTCTTTACTGGCAACATCAAGCTTCTCACTGAAATTGGAGAAAAATTCGTCAAGAATGCCTTTCCAATTCGCCTCATTGTTAGCTACATGATCGAGCTGGTCTTCCATTCTTGCCGTGAAATCATAGTTCATCAATTCGTTGAAATTTTCTTCCAAACGATCATTGACAATTTCACCCATTTTCTCTGCATAGAACCGCCGATTTTCAACGCAAACATAACCACGCTCTTGAATGGTTGAAATAATTGATGCATAAGTCGATGGACGACCAATTCCGCGTTTTTCCAACTCCCTGACCAAGGACGCTTCACTGAAACGTGCGGGTGGTTTTGTAAAGTGCTGGCTTGGTATCAACTGTTGCAAATCAAGCTCTGTACCTACTTCCATCGCCGGCAACGTATTCTCTTCATCCCCTTTGCGCAAAATCGGCATTACTTTTGTCCAACCATCAAAACGCAGAGTACGGCCTTTGGCACGTAACTCAAAATCGCCGGCTTGAACGGTCAGTGTCGTGGAATCATATTTCGCAGGTGTCATCTGACAGGCAATGAATTGACGCCATATCAGCTGATACAATTTTTGTGCATCAGTTTCCATATCTTTCAATTCTTCTGCCATGACACTAACATCAGAAGGTCGAATCGCCTCATGGGCTTCCTGAGAGTTTTCCTTGCTGCTGTAAACATTGACACTTTTCGGCAAGTATTTATCACCAAAATGGTTGTTGATATAATCGCGAACCATTTCCAACGCGTCCTGACTCAAGTTAGTCGAATCGGTACGCATATAAGTGATATAACCAGCTTCATACAAGCGTTGCGCCATCATCATGGTTTTTTTAACCCCAAACCCAAGCCGTGTACTTGCAGCCTGTTGCAATGTTGAGGTAATGAATGGTGCACCTGGTTTACTCGATGTTGGACGATCTTCACGCTCAATCACTTTGTATCTCGCTTTTTCAAGCAGAGATACTGCTGACTGCGTTTGTTGCGCATTTACGGGTTTAAATGGTTTTCCCTTCTCATGAGTCACTTCCATATGGAGAGAGATATTGTCCTTAGCCATCAGATCCGCGTACAGTTGCCAATATTCTTCCGGCACAAATGCCTTGATTTCACGTTCCCGCTCAACCACAAGACGGACTGCAACAGATTGCACCCGCCCAGCGGATAGCCCCCTGGCAACTTTTTTCCACAGCAGCGGTGAAACCATGTAGCCGACAACGCGATCCATAAAACGACGCGCTTGCTGGGCATTCACACGGTCAAGATTTAATTCACCGGGATTATCAAAAGCCTGCGTGATTGCATTTTTGGTAATTTCATTGAATACCACCCGGCTGAAACGGGATTCATCTCCACCAATTACTTCCCGCAGGTGCCATGCAATAGCCTCTCCCTCACGGTCAAGGTCCGTTGCAAGATAGATATGATCGGCTTTCTCAGCCAGCGTTTTCAGCTCTGAAACAACTTTTTCTTTGCCAGGCAAAATTTGATAGTTCGCTTCCCAACCATGATAAGGATCGACGCCCATACGAACTATCAGCGCCGTTTTTTCATCTTTTTTTGCTTTCTTTTTATTCTTATCGGTAGATGAGCTTGAACTCTTTTGACTCACTGTTCCACTCTTCGGCAAATCACGGATATGACCTACACTGGATTTTACAACGTAGTCATTCCCCAGATATTTATTGATTGTTTTGGCTTTTGCCGGGGACTCCACTATAACAAGAGCTTTAGCCATAGTTACCTTTACCTAATTATCTTCTTTTCAGATGGCGAAAATCACGGCGTTATGTTGCGATATATAAAATAAAACCTCTTTTTATATTGCGATAGATTTGCAAGATATCAACTAATTTTTATCTTGTACTTTTACTTAAGCGCAAAACCCTTTGAAATATTTAGGGTATTTTATATACCGACACACACCATGCAATTGTCTGTTTTAACAGTTGTAAACAAAATCTTCCATCTGCATGACGAAAAGCCCACACTGTACCTGATAAAAAACGATGCGCAACAACTTATTTCTTGAAGGAGCACAATAAATGAAAACTGAAACCATGCCTATTAAGCGAGAGCAGTTACTGAAAAAAGTAAATAAAATCATTAAGACACACGAAGATTTTATACAAGGTATGTACGCAGAGCACGCGGAACAAAGAGGTGGAACATCATCCCTGACTGGTTAATAAATATGCGGGTAATAAAGGATAGATAACTCTCTTCTATTTATCTTACCCGCATATTATCTGTGGTAGTTTTCGATAACTGATTTTTCCGTTACAACAAAGGTTTTTCTCCCCTTTGCCACCAACGCATAAACAATTTGTCAACGTTCTCCATCGCGCTCCCCATAAAACGGTCTATGGCACGTTTGCGGCGATAATAATTGACGCCGATTACTTCACAATGTTCAATTTTTTCAATCAGAAAATCATCACTGACACCCACATCATCAATCAACCCATTCTCTTTTGCTTGTGTACCGTACCAATACTCACCAGTGGCTACGTTTTCCACATCCAAAGAGGGACGGTATTGATGGATAAATGATTTAAATAACTTATGCGTTTCGTTCAAATCTTCCTGAAATTTCTTGCGTCCCTGTTCAGTATTTTCTCCCAAAACAGTCAGGGTACGTTTATATTCACCAGCAGTATGCAATTCAACATCAATATCATTTTTCTTCAATAACCTATGAATATTGGGTAATTGAGCCACAACACCAATGGAACCGATAATGGCAAACGGTGCAGCAATAATGCGATCAGCCACACAAGCCATCATGTATCCACCACTTGCTGCTACTTTATCTACGGCAATTGTCAGGCGTATCCCTTTTTGCCGCAAACGAACCAATTGAGATGCTGCCAGGCCATATCCATGAACCACACCACCAGGACTTTCCAGTCGCAGCAAAACTTCATCTTTTTTATCAGCCACAGCCAATACCGCACTGATCTCTTCGCGGAGTGACTCCACCTCACGGGCATCCATACTGCCGTTAAAGTCCAAAACATAAAGATTCGGCTTCTGTATACCTTTCTGACCCGTTTTGGCTTCTGCTTTTTTCTGTTTAGCGTCACTTTTTTGTTGTTTTTTTAATGCTTTTTGCCAAATTTTTTGTTCTGCCTCACTCATTCGAGCCTGCTGCATCTGATGCTGCCTTTCCTGATATGCCTTACCAAGATTGGTCAGCTTTAATTCCCCTTTGTGCATTGTCTTACGTACACCTAATCCGATACAAACAACCGTCAGAATGGTGATTGCTAAAACCACCGTGAGCACTTTGGCTAAGAACAATCCGTATAGAGACAAATATTCCACAGATCCACCTTTATTAATTTATAATGAACAATAATATGTTTCATTCTAACTAAAAACCGAACGCCTTGCCCTAACAGTTTGCTTAACCCTATCTCAATTGAAATGACGCTCTTTTACCCATTTTACCCATTTTTCACTCAATGCTGGCAAATTTGACGGGAACCTTAAGTTTTGTTCTGATGATGACCTGCCATCCTGAAATGGCAGGTCATAGATCCACAAGCAATATAGGAAGATTGTTCGATGTTTAATTACCAACCAAATAGTCATCTACTGCAACAAAAAATTATTCTAGTAACCGGTGCTGGCGATGGCATCGGACGTGAAGCTGCACTGACCTATGCCCGCCACGGTGCGCAGGTTATTTTACTGGGACGTACTACCGCGAAACTGGACGCAGTCAGAAAGCAAATTGCAAATAATGGTGGTTTACCAGCTGACATGTATACGATGGATCTGCTGACCGTGACCGCAGAAGAATGCCAAATTTTCGCCAATGATCTGGCACAGCGCTATTCACGTTTGGATGGAGTCTTGCACAACGCGGGGCTTCTTGGTGCTGTTTCTCCTATCGCAGAACAGCCTGTTCAGCTTTGGCATGAAGTGATGCAAGTGAATGTCAACGCCACTTTTATGCTGACTCAGGCATTGCTCCCTCTGTTATTACAATCCACCAGCGCTTCTTTGGTGTTCACCAGCTCCAGTGTCGGCCGTGAGGGCAGACGTGGTTGGGGGGCCTATGCTGTTTCCAAATTTGCTACAGAAGGCCTAATGCAAGTTTTGGCACAAGAATATCGGGATACTTCCCTGCGTATCAACTGCATCAATCCCGGTGGAACACGTACCAACATGCGAGCAAATGCTTTTCCTGATGAAAATTCCGCTAAGTTAAAAACACCAGCGGATATTATGCCCGTCTATCTTTATGTAATGGGAGATGACAGCCGAAATGATTCCGGCATCAGTTTTGATGCTCAACCCGGACGTAAAGCGGGACCTGCCGAATAATGACCAGAAATAACAGCCAGTACCAGAAAAGGCAACAACGCCTGAAAGAAAAAATCGATGCCCGCATTGAAGCAGCACAACAAGAACGAGGGATTGTCATTGTGTTCACTGGAAACGGTAAAGGAAAAACGACCGCAGCACTTGGCACAGTGACTCGTGCAATCGGACACGGCCAACGTGCTGGTGTTATCCAATTCATTAAAGGAACATGGGAAAGCGGCGAAAGGAACTTGCTGATACAGCAAGGTGTTGAATTTCATGTGATGGCAACAGGTTTCACCTGGGAGACTCAAAATCGCGAATCAGACACCGCAGCCTGCCAAACAGCCTGGCAACATGCTGTGGCAATGCTATCTGATCCTTCATTACACCTTGTCGTGCTGGATGAATTAACCTATATGGTCAGTTATGGTTACTTAGAACTCACTGATGTTCTGGCTGCCCTTAAACAACGTCCGGCTCATCAAAGTGTGATTATCACTGGCAGAGGATGTCATCGAGAATTACTGGAATATGCCGATACGATTACGGAAATGCGTCCGGCAAAACATGCGTTTAATGCCGGAATCAAGGCACAAAAAGGCATTGATTGGTAAATGAATCCGCTGTTTCATATCTCGTTTAGATAAATGTTGATATAAGCTGAAACAGCGGCTTAAGCGTATTAACGACCTTTAGATGTCGTCTTCTTCCCTGCATTCTGACGAGAGCTGCTTGCAGGACGTTTCCCTGCCGGACGGGATGCAACCTGAGTATGTCGTCTTACCGCACGGCGGATCTGATTAGCCTTAACGCGACGTTGATCACGTCCAACTGCGACTTTGGTCACAATCTCTTCATCCAAATCAACCAACTGACGTAAATAGTTGGTCTGTTCCAACCCCAACTCAGTCCAGCCACCACGTGGCAAACCTTTCGGCAGATTGATATCGCCATAACGCACACGGATCAGGCGGCTAACTTGCACACCAACGGCTTCCCATAAGCGTCTGACTTCGCGATTACGACCTTCTGTCAGAGTGACGTTGTACCATTGGTTGATACCTTCTCCGCCTTTAAACGCAATGGTCTTAAATGAAGCCGGGCCATCTTCCAGTTGTACACCTTGTGTCAATTGACGGAGATTTGCGCTATCTACTTCACCGAACACACGAACTGCATATTCACGCTCAACTTCGCAGCTTGGGTGCATTAAACGGTTAGCCAATTCCCCATCGGTAGTAAACAACAACAACCCGCTGGTATTGATATCCAAACGCCCTACCGCAATCCAGCGTGCGCCCTGCATTTTTGGCAGACGATCAAACACCGTCGGACGACCTTCAGGATCATGGCGAGTACACAATTCCCCTTCCGGTTTATAATAAGCTAAAACACGGCAAACTGTTTTCTGTGGCTCTTTGATATTTAAGATCCGTCCGTCCAGACGAATTTTTACTGAGGGCTTAATTTCAATTCGATCACCCAACGTTGCGATCTTACCATCAATGCTAATGCGACCTTGTTGGATATACCCCTCGATTTCGCGACGGGAACCATGACCAGAACGGGCAAGAACTTTTTGTAACTTTTCTGTTTTATCGCTCATTGAGCAACCTCTATTGTCGCCTTCACAGGCGTCGTGATACTAAATAAAAATTGAATCATATACTTTAAAAAAACGTACACTTTATAAAAAAGGGGTTACATCACCTTCGCCTTCACGAAGAATGACTGGTGAATCCCCAGTTAAATCCACTACCGTCGTCGGTTGCTGCCCAAGATAACCACCGTGAATGATTAAATCAACTTGTTTACCCAAAGTATCCTTAATCTCTTCAGGATCAGATTCAGCAAAATCATTTCCAGGCAAAATCAAGCTACATGACATCAGTGGTTCACGCATCTTTTCCAGCAGTGCCAACGCAATAGGATTAGAAGGAACACGCAGGCCAATAGTCTTGCGTTTTTCGTTCATCAAGCGGCGCGGTACTTCTTTTGTCGCCTGTAAAATAAAAGTGTAATTGCCTGGCGTGTTATTTTTGATCAACCTGAACGCCTGATTATCTACATGGGCATAAGTGGCAATTTCAGACAAATCACGACACATCAACGTAAAATTGTGGCGTCCTTCCAATTGGCGGATACGGCATATACGGGTCATAGCCTCTTTATTTTCAAGGCAACAACCCATGGCATAACCTGAATCAGTCGGATAGATGACAACTCCGCCCTTTTTCAGTACATCCACACTTTGGTCAATAAGACGGACTTGTGGATTGTCAGGGTGGATATAAAAAAACTGGCTCATACAAATAACCTCTATACTTCTATGCAGCCCCACGCCGTGACCAGTCGTGCCATATCGGTACAACATCACCGGGTAGCCACAAATTGCGCCCAAGTTCTATCCATGAACAAGGTTGGTGAAAATCCGATCCTAATGATACTTTCAACCCATATTCTCTTGCCAGTTGACCAAGTTGCTGTCTTTCATTAGGGGCTTGCTGGCACTGGGCAACTTCCATTGCATCACCACCATGTTGTTTAAACCAAACTATTAACCGTTTTAGCCACTTCGTCGACAAATTATACCTACTGGGATGAGCAATTATAGCTTGTCCCCCTGCCTGGTGAATGGTTTCAATAGCTTGCTCAATTGTACACCATTGCGGTGGGACATAACCGATTTTTCCCTTTACCAGATATTTTTTGAACACTTTCGGGATAGTCGGTACAACTCCCGCCTCGACCAAATAACGGGCAAAATGACCACGAGTGACTTGTCCCCCATTGGCTAATCTGGATGCCCCTTCCCAGGCATCAGCAATACCTGCTTTGGCCAACCGTTGCCCCATTTCAATACCACGCTGTTGCCTTAAATCAACCTGATGCGCTAATAACTTCCTTAAGGAAATAGCGTTGATATCAATATGTAAGCCAACGATATGAATTTCCAGATTTTGCCATAATGTCGAAATTTCAACGCCGGGTATCAAAGTTAATGGCAAATTATTTTGCTGAATATGGTTTAAAGCAGACGGAATACCCTCCGTCGTATCATGATCGGTGATGGCCAGTACATCAATCCCCATAGCAATGGCTCTGTCCACGAGCTGCTCAGGTGATAAAACGCCATCTGAAGCGGTCGTATGGCTATGCAGATCATAGCGTTTTGTCGTTTCACTGGCGGCTTCAGTCATTGTTTTTTTACCTGTTTTTCGGGTGGGGGAAGGCACTATCGATTAAGTGATATGCAGCGCTATCAAGCGCAAGGCCGCTAATGATAACACAAGAGTAAAGTTCAAGAGGCGAGTTTGTTGAAACAATGATAATGAATGTGGTTTGCAAACATAAAAAATCATTGACAAGCAACCATCGAACTAGTTTACTAGTACATAGGTTAACTGAAACACTCTTTATTAAAAAAACTTAACTAAAAAACTATTGAACTGATGAGGCACTCGAAATGAGCGTATTTATGCAAACTAAGCAGTCAAAGCGTTGGTGGCACAACTTCCCAGTCAGGGCGGTTGGCTCGCGCACATAAGTTAAAAATAGATACGCAAGTGCCAAAACCCGCCCTAAGAGGCGGGTTTTTTATGAATAAAAATTAGAAACGGGGTATGAAGATGACTGGCAAAGAATTTAATATTTGTATAAATCAGGTAGATACCCTCTATCAGACAGATCCGATACTGCTTTTTCATCAACTTTGTAGTAATCGCCCAGCAACGTTATTGCTGGATTCGGCTGAAATTCACAGTAAAAAGAATCTCAAAAGCATCCTGATCATTGATAGTGCTATGCGCATTACAGCCAACGGGCGTCAAGTTACTTTTGAAGCACTCACTGAAAATGGCCAAAACCTGATCCCGATACTCGCTAATTTACTTTCAGACAAAGCCCAATTAGATGTAGAGCCACAGGTTATGCGAGCACGATTTCCTGCTATTGAGCGCAATCTGGACGAAGATAGCCGGCTAAAATCCGATTCCGTTTTTGACGCATTACGTGCCCTGGCAGCATTAGCATCCTTCTCAGACGCTCCCGATGCCATTTTTGTTGGTGGATTGTTTGCTTACGATTTAGTAGCCGGGTTTGAACCATTGCCGACAGTAGAAGATCACCAGCACTGCCCTGATTTCTGTTTTTATCTCGCAGAAGTGCTATTAGTGATCGATCATCAAGATAAACACTCACGTCTGCAAACTTCATTGTTTGGCGAATCCGATTCAGAAAGAAAACGCCTTAAAAAACGTTTAACAACCTTAGTTGCCGCCATTTCAGCCCCACTCCAGCCACTCTTACCTGTCACACTGCCCGGTATTACTGTTGGCTGCAACCAAAGTGATGAACAATACGCAAATATCGTGCGCCAGCTACAGCAATTTATCCGTCAAGGGGATATTTTTCAGGTCGTTCCATCACGTCGTTTCACCTTGCCATGCCCTTCTCCTCTGAGCGCTTATCATGTATTGAAAAAACAAAACCCAAGCCCTTATATGTTTTTTATGCAAGATCAGGATTTTTGCCTGTTTGGGGCTTCACCAGAAAGTGCGCTTAAATATGATGCCGACAACCGTCAGATCGAAATTTATCCGATAGCCGGTACTCGACCACGTGGACGCGATAACAACGGAGAATTGGATGCCGATCTTGATAGCCGAATTGAACTGGAAATGCGCACAGATGCTAAAGAAATGTCTGAGCATGTGATGTTAGTTGACTTGGCTCGCAACGATTTAGCCCGTATCTGCGAACCGGGCAGTCGATATGTCGCCGATTTAACCAAAGTCGATCGCTATTCATTTGTTATGCATCTGGTTTCTCGTGTTGTCGGCACACTCCGGCATGATTTAGATGTCTTCCATGCCTATCAAGCCTGCATGAATATGGGCACACTGACAGGAGCTCCTAAAGTTCGGGCGATGCAATTCATCGCAGAATATGAAGGTGAACGGCGTGGCAGTTATGGCGGAGCCGTCGGTTACTTCACGGGCAATGGGGATTTTGACACCTGCATAGTGATCCGTTCTGCCTATGTGGAAAACAATCAAGCGACCATTCAGGTTGGAGTCGGTGTGGTACTGGATTCCATTCCTCAGTCAGAAGTAGATGAAACGCACAGTAAAGCCAGAGCCGTTATTCGTGCAATTGCACAAGCGCATCATGTGGAGGTGACATTCTGATGGCTACTATTCTTTTACTTGATAATGTAGATTCCTTTACATATAACCTTGTGGATCAACTGCGTACTCATGGTCACCATGTCGTTATTTACCGCAATACCGTGTTAGCAGACATCATTATTACCAAACTTAATGAGATGGAATCTCCTCTTTTGATGTTATCCCCCGGTCCAGGGAAACCCTCAGAGGCAGGCTGTATGCCTGAATTGCTCAGGCAAGTAACAGGCCAGATCCCGATAATCGGAATTTGTCTTGGACATCAGGCGATTATTGAAGCTTACGGAGGAAAAGTCTCTGCTGCTCAGGAAATTTTGCATGGCAAAGCCACATCAGCTATCCATGATGGGAAAAATATGTTTTCCGGCCTCCCAAATCCTTTGTCTGTCGCTCGTTACCATTCTCTTGCCGCTGTGCACGCTCCGGCAACCCTGACTGTCTCTGCTTCATGCGGTGATATCGTGATGGCGGTGCGCCATGATGAGCACAAAGTTTGTGGTTTTCAGTTCCATCCCGAATCTATTTTGACTACACAAGGTGCCAAACTGCTTGAACAAACGCTAACCTGGGCATTGAGCTAACAATTAAAGGTCGTGAGTTTAAGGGTATCGAATTAAAGGCACTAAACTTAAAGGAATGGGAAGATGCAGTTGATTTTTGACAAATTATTCAGTGCTCAAGCACTGACACAACAAGAAAGCCAACAGCTATTCACTGCCATTATTCATGGCGAGTTGAGCGATACACAACTGGCTGCTGTATTAATTAGCCTGAAGCTGCGGGGCGAGCAGCCACAAGAAATTGCGGGCGCAGCCCGGGCGTTCCTGGCAAACGCAGCCCCCTTTCCTCGCCCCGATTACACATTTTGTGATATCGTCGGCACAGGTGGAGATGGTTCCAATAGCATCAATATTTCAACAGCCAGCGCCTTTATTGCTGCTGCCTGTGGCCTTAAGGTGGCAAAACATGGAAATCGCAGTATTTCCAGTCGATCTGGCTCATCCGATTTATTAGCTGCATTCGGCATTGCATTGGATGCCCAGGCTGAAGAATCACGCAGAGCCTTAGATGATATTGGTGTCTGTTTCCTGTTCGCTCCTCAATATCACAGTGGATTCCGTCATGCGGTGCAAGTTCGCCAGCAACTAAAAACCCGAACATTATTTAATGTACTTGGCCCGTTGATCAATCCGGCGCGTCCTCCTGTGTCTCTTATCGGAGTCTATAGCCCTGAATTAGTTGAACCGATAGCCCATACCTTACATGCCTTGGGTTATCAACGTGCCGCCGTTGTACACAGTGGCGGAATGGATGAAGTTGCTTTACATGCCCCAACCTATGTTGCAGAACTCAGTCACGGTGAGATTAATCAATACCAGTTAACAGCAACCGATTTTGGCTTACCGGGCCATCCGATATCTTCACTGCAAGGTGGAACCCCAGAAGAGAATCGCGATATGCTGGCAATGTTACTGCAAGGCCAGGGACGAAAGGCCCATGCTGATGCGGTAGCCGCAAATGTGGCTCTTTTGATGAAAATTCACGGACATGAAGATCTGCGAGAAAACACGCAACTGGCCCTTAATACTATTTACAGCGGCCAGGCTTATGAAAAAGTAATGGCATTGGCAGCAAGGACTCGATCATGAAAACCAGCATATTACAGAAAATTGTTGATGATAAAACGGCATATCTGATTACTCGTAAGGCAGAGCAACCGCTGGAGAGCTTTATTGAGGTTATCGTTCCAAGTCACCGTCGGTTTTATCAGGCGTTGACCCATAAGCAAACCGTTTTTATTTTGGAATGCAAAAAAGCCTCTCCGTCAAAAGGGATAATTCGTGAAAATTTCGATCCTGTTTGCATTGCAAAAACTTATCAGCCTTATGCTGCTGCAATTTCTGTCCTGACTGATGAAAAATACTTTCAGGGCAGTTATGATTTTCTCGCCATGGTCAGTTATGCTGTACATCAACCTGTTCTGTGCAAAGATTTTATTATTGATGCCTATCAGGTTTATCTTGCCCGTTATTATCAGGCTGACGCTATTTTACTTATGCTCTCCGTTCTTGATAATGATAAGTATCGTGAGCTGTCATCACTGGCACACAGTCTTGGGATGGGCGTACTGACCGAAGTCAGTAATGAAGATGAAAAGCAACGCGCGATTATATTGGGGGCAAAAGTTATTGGTATCAATAATCGGGATCTGCGTGATTTGTCCATTGATTTAGGGCGTACCCGTAAATTGTCGGTTGGTTTACCCAAAGACACGATCGTTATCAGTGAATCCGGTATCCACCAGCATCGTCAGGTGCGGGAATTGAGCCAGTTTGCCGATGGTTTTCTTATTGGTAGTTCTTTAATGGCACAACAAAATTTAGATCTCGCTTTACGCCGCCTGATTTTGGGTGACAACAAAGTCTGTGGCCTGACTCGCCCACAGGATGCCAAAACCGCATTGCAAATGGGAGCCGTTTACGGTGGTTTAATTTTTGCCGAAAAATCACCGCGCAAAATCAGCCTGCAAAAAGCTCAACAAATCATCAATGAAGCCTCTCTTCTATATGTTGGCGTGTTTCAAAATCAATCCATTGATTTTGTCAATAATACCGCCCGTCAGCTTTCGCTCACCGCAGTTCAATTGCACGGAGATGAAGATGAAAACTACATTAACTCCCTACGCTCAGGACTGCCTGAACATTGTGAAATTTGGAAAGCCATTAATATGTCTAAGGTTGAGGAAGTTTCCGCAATACCCCATGTTGAACACTTATTGTTGGATAACGGAGCAGGCGGAACAGGAAAACCATTTGACTGGCAGTTAATCAACCCACTCATTCAGCATAACAGTTTTCTGGCTGGTGGCCTGAACGCTGAAAACTGCCAACTGGCAGCAACATTTGGCTGTTATGGACTGGATTTTAACTCAGGAGTTGAAGTGTCTCCGGGGATCAAAAGCAGCCAGAAAATCAAACAGGTGTTTCAACAATTACGCTGTTATCACTAATTTTTCAGATAAAAATGGATGAGTAGAACAATGAGTAAATTGAATCCTTATTTTGGCGATTTTGGTGGGCAATTTGTGCCACAAATTTTGATCCCTGCACTTAACCAATTAGAAGAAGCCTTTATTGAAGCACAGAAAGATCCAGAGTTTCAGCATACCTTTCAGGATCTCTTGAAAAACTACGCAGGCAGGCCCACTGCCTTAACGCTGTGTCAAAACCTGACTAAAGGGACAAAAACACGTTTGTACCTGAAACGTGAAGATTTACTCCACGGCGGTGCTCACAAAACCAATCAAGTTTTAGGGCAAGCATTGTTGGCAAAACGCATGGGAAAGCATGAGATCATTGCTGAAACAGGCGCTGGTCAACATGGCGTCGCCACCGCCCTAGCTTGTGCGCTATTGGGGCTGAAATGCCGTATTTATATGGGGGCAAAAGATATTGAACGCCAATCGCCCAATGTTTTTCGCATGCGTTTGATGGGTGCAGAAGTGATCCCTGTCCACAGCGGTTCGGCAACCTTGAAAGATGCTTGTAACGAAGCAATGCGTGACTGGTCGGGTTGCTATGAAAAAGCACATTACCTATTAGGCACTGCGGCTGGCCCTCACCCATATCCGACAATGGTACGAGAATTTCAACGTATGATTGGTGAAGAAGCCAAAGCTCAGATTCTGGAAAAAGAAGGCCGTTTACCTGATGCCGTTATCGCCTGCATTGGTGGTGGTTCAAATGCCATCGGTTTGTTTGCTGAATTTATTCCAGAAAATAATGTTCGCTTGATCGGTGTTGAACCTGCGGGGCATGGTATTGAAACCGGAGAGCATGGTGCCCCATTGAAACACGGAAGATTGGGAATTTACTTTGGCATGAAAGCGCCAATGATGCAGACAGCAGACGGGCAAATTGAAGAATCTTATTCCATTTCGGCGGGTTTAGATTTTCCTTCCGTCGGCCCACAGCATGCCTATTTAAACAGCATCGGTAGAGCCGATTATGTTTCAATTACTGATGATGAAGCCCTGGAGGCCTTCCAGGAACTCTCACGCAATGAAGGGATTATTCCTGCACTGGAATCCGCTCATGCGTTGGCTTATGCCTTGAAAATGATCCATGAATCTCCAGACAAGGAACAATTATTAATTGTCAATTTATCTGGTCGTGGTGACAAAGACATCTTTACCGTTCACGATATTTTAAAATCCAAGGGGGAAATCTGATGGGACGTTACGAACAACTTTTTAAGAAGTTACAACACCAAAATCAAGGCGCTTTTGTTCCTTTTGTCACCCTTGGTGATCCTAATCCTGAATTATCATTGGAAATTATTGATACCTTAATTTCAGGTGGTGCTGATGCGCTTGAATTGGGTATTCCGTTCTCAGATCCCCTGGCTGATGGCCCAACTATCCAAAATGCCAATCTGCGGGCGTTATCATCCAAGGTCACGCCCACACTATGTTTTGACCTGCTGGCTAAAATTCGCGCTAAACACCCTGATATACCCATTGGCCTGTTAGTTTACGCCAATCTCGCCTTTCACAATGGCATTGATGAATTTTATCGTCGTTGCAAAAGTGCAGGTGTTGACTCCGTACTTGTCGCTGATGTGCCATTACCCGAGTCATCGCCTTTCCGTTTAGCTGCCATAAAGCATGATATTGCCCCGATCTTTATTTGTCCCCCTAATGCAGATGATGATTTACTGCGTGAAGTTGCTTCATTTGGACGGGGATATACCTATCTGCTATCAAGAGCAGGAGTGACAGGCAGTGAAAATCGCGCTCAACAGCCATTTAATCATATTGTCAATAAGCTCAAAGAATATCACGCTGCCCCGGCTATACAAGGTTTTGGCATTTCAGAGCCAGAACAGGTTATGAGCGCTCTCAATGCCGGTGCTGCGGGTGCAATTTCAGGTTCAGCTATTGTCAAAATTATTGAAGATAACTTACATCAACCCAACATCATGCTGGAAAAGTTAACGGATTTTGTTCGTGCCATGAAAAACGCCACACAATTATAAGCACGCTACCAAAAAATGGGGCAATGACGCCCCATTGGTTCTCTCTTATGTCAACGTCAAACACACGTAGCTTTAGTTAGAAACTATAACCAACACCGAACATAAAGACCCACGGATCAAGGCGGGTTTTATATTTTTTATCTACATCACCGACTTTGAATTTCACATCAGTTTCAATATTCATCCACCAAAGCGAAGTATTCAGCATCCAGTTTTTGTCCAGTTGATAATCCAGGCCAACCTGCCCAGCGATACCCCAAGAATCTTTCAGATCCAGGCTATTTAAATTAACGCCTTTTACCGTCTCATTATTAGTAAATTTTTCACTAAAAAATGTCGTGTAGTTAACACCAATTCCGACATAAGGACGAAATTCATTTTCTGAAGAACCAAAATAATATTGTGCCATTAGTGTTGGTGGTAAATGTTTAACTTCAGCGATTTCACCCGCGCCCGGCAAACTGACTTTATGCTGAAATGGCGTTGCTGCCAATAATTCAACACCAATATTATCAGTAATCATGTAACCAAAAGTTAAACCCAACTGAGTATTATTATTGACACCAAAAGATCCCAATCCTAATACATTATCAGAACCCGCATGCGGTCTTACCGTTGCTGTACCTGCACGGAACAGGAAGTCACCTGCCTCATGGGCAAAAGTCAATGACGGGGCTAACGTAGCAACAGCCAATACAAGCGCAGAAATCTTCTTCATTATCCATCCCATTTATGTGGTTTTAAAACAGTCAGAAATATACCCGTTTGTTTACTATTATGATCTAAGGCAGATCACATCTTTTAAATATTTTTGGCTAAATAAAGTATTTACTGCTTTATTATTTCATTTACTGGATATTTAAAATTGATCCAAATCAAAATTTTCTGCATATTAATTTTAATGCTATCCATGATTTATATCTTAATATCAATTTTTAAATGAATAACAATAAAAAACAATAGAAATTATACATTAAAAAACCTTATTTAATATTCCAACCCACCCTCAATTTATTAACACAAAGTTAATGAGTTGATCATTTTTATAAAATAGACAATAAGGAGCCTGGCAAACAAGATTTCGTGCCCCATCAGCCTCAAGATACAGGAGTAAATCTTAGGTATCCAATAATCCCCCTAACAAGGTACAATTGTGCACTATTGTTGTTTTATTTGATAGGAGCCACTTTCATGCCCATCACGGCAAATACCCTGTATCGTGACAGCATCAACTTTTTAAAGAATCAATTGTTGAATATTGTCATCCTCTCTGTCCTGGCCGCGCTGGTGACAACACTGCTGGGGCATTTACTCATGCCGAATGATGAACAGCTTAATTTATTAGCCGAGTTGCAAAATATAGTCAGAGAGTCCGGCAATACAGGTATCCAACGTTTCGTGATGCAATTAACGCCAGATGAGAAATTCACGTTAATGCGCACAATGTTCGGGGTTTTATTTACCCACATATTTGGTAATACCCTACTAACGGCCAGTGTGCTGGTACTCATCAATGCTATCTCTCGCGGTCAGAAAACTAATGCCATTCATGCCAGTACATTATCAATAACACAACTACCTAAGATGTTCTTGCTAATGCTGATTTGTACCCTGTTGGTCCAAATCGGCTACGCTTTAATGATCCTGCCAGGGCTACTGTTTTCTATTGCATTCTCACTGGCTCCAATTTTTTTGTTTGAAAAAAGCAAAAATGTTTTTGCAGCCATGCAAAATAGTTGGAAGTTGGCATTTGGTAATATGCGGTTGTTGATCCCAGCTATATTGTTATGGCTTTCCGCCAAGCTAATCCTGGCTCTTGTGCTGACAAAAATGCCCGATATGTTGCTATCAACACTGGATAATTTCTTATCATCTCTGTTACTGATTTACCTATTTCGTTTGTATATGTTAGTCAAGCCACAAAATAAAACCATAAACGGTATTTAATAAAAAGCACTTAAAATAGTTCACCTCGCTGTAATACTAATGCAACGGGGTGAACCGCAGTTTACTTTTCCTGTTTGTCCTCCACCTGCTGCTTACTTTGAAGTAAACGAATGGCAAAGTAGAGATCCGGCACAACTATTAAATCGTCATCGCTACGACTTAGTTTATTCTGTTTAATCCAGCGATTTAGCTCTGTTCTGCGCCCTGCCAAAACCAATGTTACACCTTTCTCTTTTAATTCTGTGATTAACTCATCCAACACGGCAAAAACACTGACATCATCATAGGTAAAACTGACCGTCGCATCGACCACTAACCACACAGGATCATTTGCAGCACTTTTCACATGCAGTAATACCCGTTTTTTGAAATATCCAACGTTAAAATAAGTGAGAGGAGAGTTAAAGCGGTACATCATAATGCCATCTATGGGTTTAATATCATTATGTTTATGGATAGAACGAACCATACCTTGGTCATTCACGCCCAGCAGCTGATCCGAAGGCCGAAAAACTATCCGCAAAAATTGCAATAATCCTAACAAAACAGCAAAACCGATACCATCGATCACCCCCACCAGCAAGACGGCAATTAACGTAAAAATTGACAGAGTAAAAGCCTGACGATTACGTTTTCGATAAGCCCAAAGATTTTTTAAACTCAATAAAGACCAAGTGGAAAAGATCAAAACAATACCCAGTGATGACAGAGGGATAGACACCAAAAATTCTGTCATAAACAGCAATACCAGCAAAATGGCACAAGCCGCTATCACCGAAACCATTTGCGTTTTACCGCCAAGCGCATCATTGACCGCAGTACGGCTACCGGCAGCACTGACAGCAAAACCTTGTGATAATGACGAAGCAATATTGGCGATACCCAATGCCCTAAGTTCCAGATCTGCATCGACTTGGTAGCCATTTTTACTGGCAAAACTACGAGCAGTCATCATAAAACTGACGAAACTGATCACCGCTAAGTTAATGGAAGGAACAACTAAATCACGTATGATACCGGGTTCAAATTCGGGTACAGGAACAATAGGCAAACCGCTCCCCATACTACCCACAATCTGGATACCATATTGGCTGAGTTCAAATTGCCAACTGATATAAGTCGATACGATCATTGCTACCAGTGGCGCAGGCCAACTAGGACGGAGGAAATGCACACTAAGCAGTACCAGCAGCGTCATTACTGACACCCCTACCGTCGGCCAGTGAGATTCTAATAGTTTACGGGGAAGTGCAATTAATCGTTCAATCAATTCCACAGGCAACCCAGACAGCCCAAAAACTTTAGCCAGCTGATCCGCCATAATGGTAATCGCAACGCCGTTAATAAAGCCCTTCAAAATGGGATGAGATATAAAATCAGCGAAGGCACCCAATCGAAAATGGCTGGCCAAAATACACCAAAACCCTGTCATTAACGTCATAACTATGGCAAGTTGCCAGCGCACATGCTCATTTCCCAATGCCAGCGGTGTCACAGCAGCAGCAATAACCGCACAAGTTGCAGCATCTGGCCCAACAATCAATTGCCGCGAAGTACCAAACAGTGCATACGCAAACATCGGTAAAATACAGGCATATAAACCAATAATGGCACTAATACCCATTAATTCAGCATAAGCAATCGCAACAGGCAGCGCGACTGCGGCAACAGAGAGACCCGCCCGCATATCATGGCTGAAATACTCTCTACGGTAATGACAAATATTTCCCAAGCCCGGCATCCAACGATGTAATCTTCCCCACAACATGACCTTTATGCCCTTTTGTGAAAATGAAACCTAGTTATAGTGCGTTGCTAAATGGAAACTCACCAGTTTCCCCTCTCCCACACTTAGCTTGTCGCTCATTGTGATAAAATTAGCCAAACAGATGAAAAATGTTTTTACCTGATAAATAAACCATTTCATCGAGATCTGGTACACTCTGGCACAAATTCAAAAACATGCCATCATTGACTTCACAATGGGTTCAATTTATGAAACAACTTTTAGACTTTTTGCCGCTAGTCGTTTTCTTTGTCGTCTACAAAATGTACGACATTTTCTATGCATCTGGTGCCTTGATTGCAGCAACAGGGTTAGTGGTTGTCATTACTTACCTCATTTATCGTCGCGTTGAGAAATCCTCCTTAATTACATTTGTTATGGTTGCTGTTTTCGGCACTCTGACACTGGCTTTCCACAGTGATTTATTTATTAAATGGAAAGTGACTGTCATTTATGCCATTTTTGCTCTGGGACTATTTATCAGCCAATGGGTGATGAAAAAGCCATTAATTCAACGCATGCTAGGCAAGGAGTTAGAATTACCTGATTTTGTCTGGAACAAACTGAATATGGCTTGGGCAATCTTCTTTATTGCCTGTGCATTAGCAAATATTTATGTCGCTTTCTGGCTACCTCAAGATGTTTGGGTAAACTTTAAAGTGTTCGGGTTAACGGCATTGACACTGGTCTTTACTGTATTGAGTGTGGTATATATCTACCGTCATCTGCCTCGCGAACAAAAATAATATAATGACCTTCATATGGATACCTGCCGATGCAGCGGCAGGTATTGTTGTATTCACCAAATAAAGCAAGTTTTCTAATGACACAACAACAATGCTTACCAAACGGAGAATTGGTTCTCCGTACACTGGCCATGCCTGCTGATACTAATGCCAATGGGGATATTTTCGGTGGCTGGCTGATGTCTCAAATGGATATTGGCGGCGCAATCCTGGCAAAAGAGATTGCTCTGGGACGCGTAGTAACTGTTAGCGTAAATGGCATCAGTTTTCTAAAACCGGTTGCGGTAGGTGACGTCGTATGCTGCTACGCCCGTTGTCTTAAAACGGGAAATTCATCTATTACCATTCATATTGAGGTGTGGGTGAAAAAAGTGGCTTCTGAGCCAGTCGGTCAGCGTTATCGTGCGACAGATGCTGTTTTCACCTATGTTGCCGTTGATGAAAATAACGCTTCCCGTCCTTTGCCTGAAGATAAAAGGCACTTTAAATTGGCAAGCAGTGATTCAGAGTCATAATTCATTTTGCTGATGAAGTCAGGGGATGCTTTGCATCCCCTGACCGGGTAAAAACTTTGGTTAAGTCAGGATTGTGAAATACCCGTAGTTTTAAACTCGATAGTCGTTAGGTGCCCGGTAGCAGGTATTTTTTCATAACGCCATTTTCTCATCGCATTTTTCACTTCACGGTCAAAGACATTCTTCGGATTGGCAGAAATAATTTCGATATTTCTAACTCGACCATTTTCATCAATATCAAATTTTACTTTTACCGTCCCCTCTGTCCCCAACTGTTTTGCTCTGGATGGGTAAATGGGATCTGGCCTGTTTAGTGCTTTTGGTCCGCTTCGTGTACCCACGTTTTCATTAATGGTATGGTGCTCCGATTTTTGATTGTCCAGCCTTTTTGCCGTCTGAGGTTCCTGATCAGAAACAGGTTTCAGGGGTTGTTCTGAAGCTTTTTCTGTCTTTTTCTCTCTTGGCTTAATTTCTTTTTTGACAATTTTTTTCTCAGGCTTAGGTTTAGGCAGAGCAATTTTCGCAATAGGTTCTGGTTCTGGCTCCGGTTCAGGAATTGATTCAGGTATGGCAGATTTAGAGACAGGCGCCTCTTCAGCCGCCAACTGGATCATGGCAACAGATATAGACGGGGCTTCTACCTGTTTTTCAGGTTTAATGGCATGGAAAAGCGCCGCCGCAATAGAAATGTGTAAACAAACAGAAAGTAGTATCGGCCAATGTATCCAACGCATAAGAGAATTCTTGTTTAACAGCATGATAGTCAGTTTTCAGATAGGTATTAGTTTAAATGCAAATGACTATCATATTCAATAAAGATTCAAAAACATCTCAGCATGACTTGCATTTTTCAGTCGGTAGTAAGGGGAAAACAACGCGTCAGATATGCATTATTATCTAGAACAGAGTTGATATCGACCGTGAACTCATTCGTCACGAGTCGTATCATGCATCAATTTAAGGTATTACTATAAAATCCACTCTATATTCCGGATAAATAGAATCGATCTATGACGCTTATAAGCATCTGCCTTACGCAGTGCATATATTCGTAAGTTACGACGTGACTGCCCTTCCGACCAGCGACGGCGGATACGAATACCTTGGCGGAGCATTCTCCAACGCCCGACTTCTCTTCTGCTATGTTTCATAAGCTCTTCCAGGCTAATTCTCTCAGTGGGTAAATAACATTATTCTTAATCGTCACTATTCGCAATGTCAATCAATTGCCAATCTGGTTCGTGATTCTGCCATAATAGTATATTACCCAAAATTATCAGTTTAATAATTATGATAAACCATTCATGATTTTTTCGTATCAATCTGCATACAGTGCATGAAGCCAAAGTCAGTCGTTATAAGTAGATAAATAGTAATGATATTCATTATACTTAGCGCTTTTTTGCTAAAATTACGGCTGTTTAATTAATAATTATTAGGTTGATAGTTTGCCAAAATTTCTAGAAACTTGCGGCAATGACTGCATAAGATACTTAAATAAATAGGATTGATTGCCACGTATGACAACTTTCTACTCTGTACTGAGCTGGCTGGCGATTTTCTTCTACTGGCTGATTATTGCCGGTATCACTATTCGAATTTTGATGAAACGTCGTCCTGTGACATCAGCAATGACGTGGTTACTCATTATTTACATTTTTCCTTTAGTCGGGATCATTGCTTACTTGTCATTCGGCGAATTACACCTTGGCAAACGCAGGGTTGAGCAAGCCAAACAAATGCGTTCATCTGTAGTCAATTGGCTGGCCGAATTAAGAAATTCTCCGCAAATTTTTGCCGATGAAAACAGTGAAGTTGCTACTCCGCTGTTTCAGCTGTGTGAGCGTCGACAAAATATCAAAGGTGTCAGAGGGAATAAAATGCAATTAATGACATCTTATGATAATTCGCTAAAAGCGATTGTTCATGATATTGAAAACGCCAAATACAATATCGAGATGGTGTTTTATATATGGCAATCGGGAGGGCTGGTTGATCAGGTCACTGATGCCCTGATGCGCGCAGCCAAACGCGGTGTTAAATGTCGAATCATGGTAGATTCGGCAGGAAGCTGGCAATTTTTCCGCAGCCCTTATCCTGATATTATGCGAAAGGCAGGTATTGAATTTATCGAGTCGCTACAAGTTAATCTCTTCCGTTTATTCTTGCGTCGTATGGACTTACGCCAGCATAGAAAAATTATTCTGATCGACAACCATATTTCATACACCGGTAGCATGAATATGGTTGACCCCCGTTTTTTTAAACAAGATGCCGGGGTCGGTCAATGGGTCGATATCATGGTGAGAATGGAAGGCCCTGTTACGACAACACTGGGGATCATTTATGCTTTTGACTGGGAAATGGAAACAGGAGAGCGCCATCTTCCCCCTCCTCCTGACAGTACTACCATGCCCTTCGAACAAGCCAGCGGTCATACTGCGCAAGTTATTGCTTCCGGGCCAGGGTTCCCTGATGAATTGATCCAACAATCCCTGATGACCGCTATTTTTGCTGCCCGCAAACAACTTATTCTTACCACTCCCTATTTTGTTCCCAGCGATGATTTAATGCATGCAATTTGTACCGCAGCTATGCGTGGTGTTGATGTCAGTATCATTGTACCAAGCCAAAACAACTCATTTCTTGTTCGCTGGGCCAGCCGTGCGTTTTTTTCAGAATTACTGGAAGCGGGTGTGAAAATTTATCAATTTGAAGATGGTTTATTACATACTAAAAGTGTGTTGGTCGATGGCCAGCTCAGTATGGTCGGTTCTGTCAATTTAGATATGCGCAGCTTATGGCTGAACTTTGAAATTACGGTGGTCATTGATGATGAACACTTTGGCAATGATTTAGCACTGGTTCAACAAGACTATATTATGCGTTCAGTACTACTTGCGAACAGTGAATGGGAAAAACGGCCTATGTGGCATCGTATTCTTGAACGTATCTGCTACTTTTTCAGTCCGCTTTTATAATTCATGACTGAAAACAGACAGAAAATAAATTGACCAGTCACTTTTTCAACATGAATATTTTCACCACGAATAACAGTATTCATTCAATACAGAACATGTTTTAATTTCATCTTGTAATTAATCTCGGACTTTGCATCATGGAAAATCAACCGACACACGCTATGCAATTAGACTTAAATAACCGAATGACTGAAGATGACGCACTTGAAAAAGCTTACGACATCTTTTTGGAACAAGCGCTTTCTCACCTTGATCCGGCTGACAGCCTATTGTTTAATTTGCAATTTGAAGAACGGGGAGGAGTTGAATTATTGGAGCCTTCAAGAGTCTGGCTTGAACATGTTGATTTTGATTTGGATCCAGACTTTTTCTCAGAAGTCATTATTGGCCTGGCTGAATCAGACGATGCCGAAATTGATGACATCTTTGCCCGTATCTTGCTCTGCCGGGAAAAATCTTACCCCATCTGCCATATCCTATGGAAAAAATAATCAGACAACCTTCCTCAATACACTTCCCTGATCGGCAAAAATGCCCTCATTGTGAGGGCATTGAATTTAAAGTCGTGACAGCGTCACATTAACCGAATCTGGCTGGTTAGAGTGGATCAACCTTAAGGCAAGATACCGCATGTTTAAAACTTCCTTCAAGCAGCGGTCGAGTCTTGGCACATTCAGCATCAGCCATTGGACAGCGAGTACGGAATACACATCCAGACGGGGGATCAATGGGTGAAGGCAGTTCTCCTTCCAACAATTCAATATGCTTGTTGCGCTCTTTGTCTGGATCAGGAATTGGCACCGCCGACATAAGCGCTCTGGTATATGGATGCAACGGATTATGATAAACCTCGTCGTAAGTGCCTAATTCTACAGCATTCCCCAAATACATCACCAAAACGCGGTCTGATATGTGTTTTACTATTGATAGGTCATGAGCAATAAATATCAGGGAAAGTCCCATTTCCCGCTGTAATTCCTGCAACAAGTTAACGACTTGTGCCTGAATAGACACATCCAGCGCTGAAACAGGTTCGTCGCAGATAACTAATTTAGGCTCCAGGATCAGGGCGCGGGCAATGCCAATACGTTGGCACTGTCCGCCTGAAAATTCATGCGGGTAACGGTTTATCAGGTTAGGTAACAATCCTACCCGCATCATCATTTTTTGAACTTTTTCTTTTATCTCCCCCGCTTTCATTTTGGGGTAATACGTTTTCAATGGCTCTGCAATAATATCACCAATGGTCATACGCGGATTCAGCGATGCCAAAGGGTCTTGAAAAATCATCTGAATATCATTGCGAATATCCCGCCATTGTTTGTCACTCATAGCCAGCAGATTTTGACCAAGCCAGGTGACTGCACCACCAGACGCTTTCACTAACCCAATAACGGCTCTGGCAAGTGTTGATTTCCCGCAGCCAGATTCTCCTACAACGCCCAGAGTCTCACCTTCATATAGTCTTAAGGTAACGCCATCTACCGCTTTTAAGGTTTTTGCCGGCTGCCAGAACCACTGTTTTCCATCTTTAATATCAAAATAAACTTTGAGGTCATCCACTTCCAATAAGACACGTTTTTCAGCTATTGTGTTCATACTAACTCCTCCTGGCGTTTAAAGCAGGCACGCAAGCGCCCAAAGCCAAATTTTTCCAACTGTGGTTCCTCACGAACACAATGCTCTGTGGCAAACTGACAGCGCGGCTGGAATGGGCATCCCTTTGGCAAACGCAATAAATTGGGGGGATTGCCTTGAATCGTTTCCAATGACTCCCCATCACCATCCAGACGAGGAACAGCATTCAGTAACCCGATAGAGTATGGATGGGTAGGCCGGTAAAATACGTCACGCGCTGTGCCATATTCCATCGTTCTTCCGGCATACATTACTAATACTTTGTTACAAATGCCGGCAACCACCCCCAAGTCATGGGTGATCATAATAATGGCCGTGTTAAACTCTTTTTTCAGCTCGTTAAGCAACATCATGATCTGTGCCTGAACCGTTACATCCAATGCCGTTGTCGGTTCATCGGCAATTAATAACTTAGGCTGACACAATAATGCCATGGCAATCATGACTCGTTGACGCATCCCCCCGGAGAATTCATGTGGGTACATTTTCATGCGTTTACGTGCCTCTGGCATCTTAACGGCATCCAGCATACGGATGGATTCCTCAAAAGCCGCGCTTTTACTCATACGCTTATGCAACATCAATACTTCAGTTAATTGATCACCTACCCGCATATAAGGGTTAAGGGAAGTCATGGGATCTTGAAATATCATCGAGATCTCTTCTGCCCGCATCCGGTTCAGCTCTTTTTCTTTCAGGTTGAGGATTTCTCGCCCATGAAAATGAGCAGAACCACTGACAAAACCATTGCTGGCCAATAATCCCATTAATGCAAACGCCGTCTGCGATTTACCTGAGCCAGATTCTCCCACGATCCCCAGGGTTTCTCCGGCTTTTAAGTCAAAATTTAATTTGTTTACGGCCGTCACGTTGCCGTCTGGCGTGCTGAATACGACATTCAGGTCTTTTACCGATAAAAGTGATTCAACATTTTTCGACGTTTCTACGCTATTCACAGGCTCTCCTTAACGGTCTTTCGGATCGAGGGCATCTCGCAGGCCGTCACCAATAAAGTTAAAACAAAACAGGGTTATCACCAGAAAGCCTGCCGGAAATAACAGCAACCACGGAGCCACTTCCATTGAATTAGCCCCATCACTTAACAAAGCCCCCCAACTACTGAGGGGTTCCTGAGTACCCAAACCAAGGAAGCTCAAGAAGGATTCAAACAGGATCATGCTGGGTACAAGTAATGAGGCATAAACCACCACAACACCCAATACGTTTGGCACGATATGGCGCAAAACGATATGACGGGTAGAAACACCACAAACCAACGCGGCTTCGATGAATTCCTTGCGTTTTAAACTCAGTGTCTGACCACGGACGATACGTGCCATGTCCAGCCACGACACCATGCCTATTGCAACGAAAATCAACAGAATGTTTTGACCAAAGAAAGTCACCAGAAGGATAACGAAGAACATGAATGGGAAAGAATTGAGGATTTCCAACAAACGCATCATGACCATGTCAGTTTTGCCGCCAAGATAGCCTGACATCGCACCATATAAAGTGCCCAATAACACAGCAATCAAAGCGGCGGCAACCCCGACCATCAGTGAAATACGCCCGCCAATGGCAACGCGCACCAACAGATCACGCCCTGATGAATCAGTGCCAAAATAGTGTTTGGACTCAAAATCCGGCGGCATTGTCATCATATTCCAATCAGTGTCATCGTAGGCAAATTGGGACAACATCGGCGCTAAGATCACAAATAATGTGATCAAGAATAGAATACATAAACTCATAATCGCCGCCTTGTTATGCTTAAAACGGCGACGTGCATCCTGCCACAAACTGCGGCCTTCAATTTCCAGTTGCTCAGAAAAATTTTCCAGAGCTTCGCTATTTTTTTTATTCAGTAACATTGCGTGCTCCAGTATTAATAACGAATTTTCGGATCAATGACGGCATACAGCACATCAACGATGGCATTAAACATAATGGTCAGGCTCCCCACCAGAATCGTCAAACTCAGTACCAGTGAGTAATCACGGTTTAATGCGCCATTGACAAATAATTGCCCCAGACCGGGTAAGCCGAAAATAGTTTCGATAACCATTGAACCCGTAATGATGCCGACGAATGCTGGACCCATGTAAGAAATAACGGGTAATAAGGCAGGTTTTAACGCATGACGGAAAATAATCTTCCGCAGTGGCAAACCCTTGGCCCGTGCTGTACGAATAAAGTTGGAATGCAAAACTTCTATCATGGAACCCCGGGTAATACGGGATATGCTGGCAATATAAGAGAGGGAAAGTGCGACCATTGGCAAAAGCATATATTTAGGTGCCCCGCCATTCCAGCCTCCTCCCGGCAACCATCTTAATGTAATGGCGAATATCAAAACTAATAAGGGGGCGACCACGAAACCAGGGATCACGACACCTGTCATGGCAAACCCCATTACCGTGTAATCCCATTTCGTATTCTGGTTCAATGCCGCAATAACGCCTGCACTGACACCGAATATTACCGCCATAACAAAGGCGGCAAATCCCAATTTAGCAGAAACCGGCAACGCTTCTGCAACCAGATCATTGACACTGTAGTCTTTATATTTGAATGAAGGGCCAAAATCCCCTTTAGAAAGTTGGATGAGGTAATTGAAATATTGCTTATAAATAGGATCATTTAAATGGTATTTCGCTTCAATATTTGCCATAACCTCTGGCGGCAGCTTTCTTTCTCCTGTAAATGGGCTACCCGGCGCAAGCCGCATCATAAAAAACGAAATAGTAATAAGGATAAAAAGTGTCGGGATCGCCTCTAAACAGCGACGTAAAATAAATTTTAGCATTGCCCGCTCCTACTGCTTAGCCAAACCGTGGCCTTTAATTATTTGACAAGCAGGCGATCCAACGAGATCACCTGCTAATTTCTAATGCTTTATTATGTATAGGTCTTTGGTATGGAAGTTATCTAAGGGATCTTTACCGGTATAACCACCGACATAAGGTTTCACTAAGCGAGTATTGGCATAGTAGAAAATAGGAACTATCGCTGAATCTTTGTCTAATAAAGCATTTGCCTTGGCATAAACTTCTGCACGCTCTTCATCAGTTTGGACTTGCAGGGATTGTTTCATCAGGGCATCAAACGCTTTGCTTTTATAATGGGCTGTATTATTGCTGCTATCGGATAGCATAGCGTTCAGGAAACTGGACGCTTCGTTGTAGTCTGCACACCACCCTGCACGGGCAACGTCAAAATTTCCCTGATGGCGGGAATCAAGATAAGTTTTCCATTCTTGGTTTTCGAGGTTAACTTTAATACCAAGATTCTTTTTCCAAATGGATGCGGCAGCAATGGCCAATTTTTTATGGAGATCAGAAGTGTTATACAACAGGTTAATTTTCAGTGGGTTATCTTTAGTAAAACCCGCTTCTGCCAAAAGTTTTTTCGCTTCTTCATTACGTTGCTGCTGGTTCAGCCTGGTATACCAATCCGGTTTTTCACCTTTAAAATCAGCAATATAAGGAGGGGTATAACCATAGGAAGGTAAATCTCCCTGATTTTTGACCTTATAAGTTATCGTATTACTATCCATCCCTAGTTTCAGTGCGGTACGCACACGGGGATCATTAAATGGGGGTTTCTGGTTATTTATTTCATAATAATAAGTACATAAATACGGGTTGATATGCAACTGTTCGGGAACGTCTTTTTTTAGCTTTTGGAATAGTTCGACCGGTAAGTTGTTATAAGTCATTTCAATTTCGCCGGCACGATAGCGATTAACATCCATGACTTCCGAGGAAATAGGCAAGATTGTGACCTGGTTAATAACAGTGTGTTTGTTATCCCAATACGTTGGGCTGCGTTCCAGAACAATGCGCTCGTTAATCACCCAGTTCTTCAGCTTATAGGCACCGTTACCGACAAAATTTTGTGGTTGTGTCCATCTCTCACCATATTTTTCAATGGTTGCACGATGAACCGGAGAGGTCGTCGGGTGAACAAATAATTTGACTAAATAGGGAACGGCTTCACTGAGTGTTAATTGTAATGTATGGTCATCTAATGCCTTAACGCCCAGCGCTTCCGGTTTCTGTTTAGCCCTGATGATATCGTCAACATTAAGCAGATGGGCATATTGCAGATAACTTGCATATGGGGATGCGGTATTGGGATCTACCAGACGGCGCCAGCTATAGACAAAATCCTGTGCAGTGACAGGGTCACCATTGGACCATTTTGCATCTTTGCGCAGATGGAATGTCCAAACTGTGAAATCCTTATTTTCCCAGCTTTCTGCGACTCCCGGTATAATTTTACCGTCAGGGGCATTGATCACCAGAGTTTCAAACAAATCACGCGCGATATTAGATTCTGGCACACCTTCAATTTTATGCGGGTCCAACGATTGTGGTTCAGAGGCATTGTTGCGGACTAACACCTGTTTTGCAGTATCGGCAAGTTGCACGCCAGCAGGCACTTGTGCTGCAAAGGCCGGCCACCCTATCATCATGCCTAGCGTTACCGTAATGCCAGTAGCCAGTTTTTTCTTTGTTGTGTTTATCATCTTATTCTCTCCAATTGATATCATTTGACCCATTAAAGTCATATCCACGCATTGGGTCGGGCATTTTCCGTATCCAAAAGGAACTATTTTGTTTACGGAAAAATAATATGTTGTGACGATAATCAGTGATTCACCTTTTTAATATACAAATTCTTTAGATCAACATAATCTTGGGGATCTTTCCCAGTCATTCCCCCAACTGTCGGGCGAATGAGGCGCACGCTGACGCGGTAATAAACGGGGATCAACCCTGAATCTTTATCAAGCTGGGCTTCGGCTTGCTGATAAAATTCCTTACGGGTTGCACTCTCTTTGGCAGTCAGGGCCTGCCTAAGAAAGTTATCAAAAGCCTCACTTTGATAAAAACCAGCATTGTTACTGCTATTTGACAGCCACATATTCAAGAAAGAAGAAGGTTCGTTATAATCGCCACACCATGTTGCCCTCGCAACGTCATAATTTCCTTGATGGCGGTTCTGGAGAGAGGTTTTCCACTCCTGATTTTGCAAAGTGACTTTTGCGCCAATATTTTTCTGCCACATAGAAGCCGCAGCAATGGCTTGTTGTTTATTTTGTTCTGATGTGTTGTACAACAAGGTAAATTTAAGGGGATGACTGGCATCAAAACCCGCTTCCTTCAACAATTCTTTCGCCCGTTGATTACGCTGTTCCTGGGTCCAGCTTGCCCATTCTGGATTAATGGTCAAACCGTCGCCAATATAAGTCGGAGTAAATCCATACGCCGGAATTTGCCCCTGAGCCATAATTCTTTCGGTGATGATATCGCGATCAAGACTCAGTTTTATGGCTTCACGCACCCGTTTATCTTTAAACAAGGGCTTCTGGTTATTGATTTCGTAGTAAAACGTGCACAGATAAGGTGAAACTTGCAATTGTTCGGGTATATCCCGTTTCATTTTTTGGTATAGATCAGGAGGAATAGCGTTATCAGTCATATCCACTTCCCCGCTACGATAGCGGTTAACACCACTAACGCCAGAGACAATCGGCAGGAAAGTGCCTTTTTCAATGAGGGTTTCTTTATCGTTCCAATACTGGGGATTGCGCGTTAAGATAATTCGCTCATTAACCACCCAATCTTTCAATGTATAAGCACCATTGCCAATATAGTTTGCTGGCAATGTCCATTTATTTCCCCATTTTTCAATCACATCTTGCCTGACAGGTTTCATCGCTGTATGGCTTAACATGTCGACCAGATAAGGCACTGGCTGGCTGAGTGTTACCTGAAAACGGTGATCATCTAACGCCTTAACTCCCAATTGTTCCGGTGATTTTATTCCTTTCAGAATATCGTCAACGTTCTGAATATAGGCATATTGCAAATAACTGATATAAGGCGACCCAGTATCTGGATCAGCGAGCCGGTGCCAGCTATAGACAAAATCCTGCGCAGTCACAGGCTTACCATCACTCCATTTGGCATCATGGCGTAAATAGAACGTCCATACTTTATAATCTTCATTCTCCCATCTTTCTGCTATGCCAGGCACGGTTTCACCATTTGGCTCTGTCGTTACCAACCCTTCCAGCAGATTGCGGATGATGACGGTTTCTGGAGTACCTTCAACTTTATGAGGGTCCAATGAAGTGACTTCGACACCATTGTTAACGGTTATTTCTTGTTTTTCGGTGAGTGTAACGCCTGCGGGAACAGTTGCAGCAATACTCTGCGCGGCGGGAAAAGAGAATAAAACGATATTCGAAATCAACTGACCTAACTTTGATGTTTTTTTTCTCATATTTTGCTCCAAGTTATAAACAGCAAATGAATCGTTTTTAATCTACTCACTCCAATAATTCACTTATCACGTTAACAAAGGGTAATTAACCTACTAAAAAATGATGTTCACATAATAATTGTTATTTGATTTTTACAATAAATTTATTAAAACATTAATAATATTCGTTGCCCCTGCATACAATGCATTCGAAAAATTAATGTAATAATCTGATAATAATGGATTTTATTCTATTATCTCCCGACGATATTCATGGAATGTTATCAAAAGAGAAAATAAACATTATTTTAACAAAATGCAATCACTACGGAGTAAAAGTCCATCTTCATCACAAAGTAACGACACAAGCCACCAGTCAAACAAGATTATGAAACGAAAAATACGTGTAGAAAATTACAGTATTGTTTTAAGAAAACCACAGACTAAAAAGGAATAAAACATAAACAATGGTTTCAAGGAAATTACACCGAAATGATGTTATCGATTAATCGCGCTTTAACTGGTCATTTATCGGTTGGCTTTTGATTAATTTACTCCCAATCCAAAGGTGAAATTTCATCTTATTGCATAAACAGTTTAAATAAATACATAAGTTATCTTTTCTATATCACAATCACAGCAACCCAGAAAATAAGGTCAGGGTCTTATAATAAAGATATTAACAATAATTCCATGTTCGAATAATCATATTAATATCAGTTCGCTGTAAAGTTAATAGGTTGTATTTGTACCGTTAAATCCGCAGGTAAACGCCATTCAGATATCAATTCAGCTATTGTTCCAGAAACAATAGCTGAATTGAGTCAGCTTAATGTTTTCATGATCTAAATCACAATACTAATAACTGTGAATGATAAGCTGTATCCGACGTAGAATTTCAAGGAAAGAAACTATTACTAGATTAATCATTTTGTTAAGCAATTTTTTAAGGCAATTAGCGGTATTCACGATGAAATCCAAACGATTAATCTCATAATATTATTTAATACCCTAACAATATTGCATCGGATTGCCTTAAAAAATTTAACATTTATCAGGAGTAATTTTTATGGCTGTAACTCAAGTCGCAGAACTCAATGAATTAGTTGCTCGCGTAAAAAAAGCCCAACATGAATTTGCTAATTTTACTCAGGAGCAAGTTGACCGAATTTTCCGGGCTGCTGCCCTTGCCGCTGCTGACGCCCGTATTCCACTGGCAAAATTAGCCGTATCTGAATCAGGTATGGGAATTGTGGAAGATAAAGTGATCAAAAACCACTTCGCTTCTGAGTATATTTATAATGCCTATAAAGATGATAAAACTTGCGGTATTTTATCTGAAGACAGTACTTTCGGTACTATTACTATTGCTGAACCTATTGGCCTGATTTGCGGGATTATTCCAACAACAAATCCAACATCTACTGCCATTTTCAAAGCACTTATCAGCCTGAAAACCCGTAATGGTATTATTTTTTCCCCTCATCCACGCGCCAAAAAAGCGACGAACAAAGCGGCAGAAATCGTCTTAAATGCAGCGGTGAACGCAGGGGCACCAAAAGACATTATTGGTTGGATAGATGAACCTTCCGTTGAACTTTCCAATGCCTTAATGCACCACCCGGATATTAACCTGATTCTGGCAACCGGTGGCCCTGGCATGGTCAAAGCAGCCTATAGCTCAGGTAAACCCGCCATTGGTGTCGGTGCTGGCAATACCCCCGTGGTGATTGATGAATCAGCGGATATTAAACGTGCTGTTGCATCTATCCTGATGTCTAAGACGTTTGATAACGGCGTGATTTGTGCTTCAGAACAATCTGTCATTGTTGTTGATGCTATTTATGAGCAGATTCGTGAGCGTTTTTCAACTCATGGTGGCTATCTTCTCCAGGGAAAAGAGTTAAAAGCCGTACAGGATATTATTTTGAAAAACGGTAACTTAAATGCAGCGATTGTAGGTCAACCTGCAACAAAAATTGCTGAAATGGCCGGTCTCAATGTTCCTGAAAGCACTAAAATTCTGATTGGTGAAGTGACTCTGGCAGATGAAACCGAGCCTTTTGCCCATGAAAAGCTCTCACCACTGCTTGCCATGTATCGTGGCAAAAACTTTGAAGATGCAGTCGAAAAAGCCGAGAAACTGGTTGAGATGGGGGGTATTGGACATACTTCATGCCTCTATACCGAACAAGATAATCAGGCAGAGCGTATTAAATACTTTGGTCACAAAATGAAGACCGCACGTATTTTGATCAACACGCCTGCATCTCAAGGTGGTATCGGAGACTTGTACAACTTTAAGCTGTCTCCTTCTCTGACGCTAGGTTGTGGTTCTTGGGGAGGCAACTCTATTTCTGAAAATGTTGGGCCAAAACACCTGATCAATACAAAAACCGTCGCTAAAAGAGCCGAAAATATGTTGTGGCATAAACTTCCAAAATCAATTTATTTCCGACGTGGCTCTCTGCCCATTGCGTTGGAAGAAGTCGCTACCGATGGTGTTAAACGCGCTTTTATTGTGACAGACCGTTTCTTATTCAATAACGGTTATGCCGATCAGGTTATTAATGTCTTGAAATCTTATGGCGTTGAAACTGAAGTATTCTTCGAAGTCGAAGCAGATCCAACATTAAGCATCGTTCGCAAAGGTGCTGAACACATGCATCTGTTTAAACCGGATGTCATCATTGCCCTTGGCGGCGGTTCCCCGATGGATGCGGCTAAAATTATGTGGGTGATGTATGAGCATCCAGAAACCCATTTTGAGGAACTGGCTCTGCGCTTTATGGATATCCGTAAACGTATCTATAAATTCCCCAAAATGGGTGTAAAAGCTAAATTGGTCGCCATTACCACCACCTCAGGCACGGGTTCAGAAGTCACACCTTTCGCGGTTGTTACCGATGACGTCACCGGGCAGAAATATCCTTTGGCAGACTACGCACTCACCCCTGATATGGCGATTGTTGACGCGAACCTAGTCATGGATATGCCAAAATCGCTATGTGCTTTTGGTGGTCTGGATGCAGTAACCCACGCATTGGAAGCCTACGTTTCTGTTTTAGCCAATGAATATTCTGATGGGCAAGCACTGCAAGCACTAAAGCTGCTAAAAGATTATCTGCCGGTTAGTTACCACGAAGGGGCAAAAAACCCCGTTGCGCGCGAACGTGTCCATAATGCAGCGACGATAGCAGGTATTGCCTTTGCTAATGCATTCTTAGGCGTATGCCACTCTATGGCCCACAAGCTTGGCTCTGAGTTTCATATCCCTCATGGTTTAGCTAATGCCCTGTTAATTTGTAACGTAATCCGCTACAACGCTAATAATAATCCAACAAAACAGACTGCTTTTAGCCAATATGATCGCCCACAAGCACGACGTCGCTATGCGGAAATTGCAGATCATTTGGGGCTAACCTCATCAGATGATCGTACTGCTGCCAAGATTGAAAAACTATTGGCCTGGCTGGACGAAATGAAGTCTCAACTAGATATTCCAGCTTCAATTCGTGAAACAGGGGTGCAAGAAGCTGATTTCCTGGCAAAAATCGACAAGCTTGCAGAAGACGCATTTGATGACCAATGCACCGGTGCAAATCCGCGCTACCCATTAATTTCTGAATTGAAACAACTACTGCTAGATTCTTTTTATGGCCGTAAATTCACCGAAGAGGACAAACCACAGGGGGCAGTCAAATCAAATAGAAAAAATAATAAGTAAGAAAGAATAATAAATGATAGGCTGATGGATGTAACTTAAAAGGCGTGAGGGCAACCCGGCGCCTTTTTAATATTTTATTTTCCAGCCTTCTCAGCCTATACTCGATAAACTTCAAGTTGCAATCCGCCAGACGACGCGAGGCCTTATATTTCCCCGCTGCGCGAGGAAATATAACACGCATCCTGACGTTGGATTGGTATATATAGTTTTAGATTTCTCGATGACAACTGGCGGCGTATTAAACCTTTTTGGCCCTGGCTTCACGAATAACGTCAGTATAATGCCTGCGACACACAGAGACGTATTTTTCGTTACCACCAATATCAACCTGAGCACCATCGTAAACAACGTTGCCATCGTTGCCAAAACGAAGTACACAGCTGGCTTTTCTCCCACAATGACAGATTGTTTTCAACTCTACCAATTTATCTGACCACGCAAGGAGATATTCACTGCCGCTGAATAACTCACCTTGAAAATCTGTCCTTAAACCATAACAAAGAACAGGGATATCATCATAATCTACAATTTCACACAGTTGCTCGACGTGCTCTTTCGTTAAAAATTGGCATTCATCAATCAAAACGCAATGGACTTTTTCTGCCCTATTTTCTTTTCTGATAAGTTCAGCAATATTTGTTTTTGGTGAAAACAACAACGCTCCAGCGGATAATCCAATACGGGAACTGACCTTTCCTTTACCGAATCGAGTATCGATCTCTGCTGTAAAGATCAGCGTTCTCATTCCCCTTTCGTTATAGTTATAGGAAGACTGCAATAAGGAAGTTGATTTCCCTGCGTTCATGGCGGAATAATAAAAATAAAGCTGAGCCATTGGCCTGTTCATCCTCTTGTCAAATTTAATCAGGCGATATAACAGCACCAGTTTACCACAAACTCTGGTTAAAATTATCCCTGTCATTGTCAAATGTGGAGTAACAGAAACAAATTAAAATGAATAAGAAAAGATTATTTTCATGATAATCATCACATTTGCGCATATAAAATCAGCATCACAAGGACTTCCTGCATACCAAATGCACAAAATTAACATAAAAAGAAAATAGCTATTTTTACCCTCATCCTTTGAATATTAATAATCATAGTGGTTTACTTTTGTTCAATTCACCCACCATGATCATAACTAATGGATTACCCATAAAAAACTTTCATCTTACACTTACTCATCAACTTATTTTCAGAAAAACAGTTAATGTTTCTTACGCATTGACTATAAATTAGTTTTATACCCTAAGTTTTATCCCTTACTAAACTTTACAGTAATCCCCTTCATTCTTATTGAAAAATGGTAAACCTAATAGCCGGATTAAAACGCAATATATCGATTACTTCAAAAATTGCATTTTAAAATGACATGTTTTAGCCTAAGAAAGTAAATTCACTATTGCAGAAAATAAAATAGCATTCTATTATTATCTCTACATCAGCTATCATCATTATAATTTGAGACCAGGACAATGAGCGAAAATTTAAAATCCTTAAATAACATCCGTACCTTGCGCGCACAAGCAAGAGAATGTGAACTTACTACTTTGGAAGAAATGCTGGAAAAACTTACGACTGTTGTTGAAGAACGTCGTGACGAAGAAAATCAGGCTCGTGTACAAATAGAAGAGCGTACACGTAAACTTCAAGAATACCGTGAAATGCTGGAAAAAGATGGTATTGAATTAAGCGATTTAGTAGATGCATTAAGTGGTAAATCTACTGGTAAATCTAAACGTGCCGCGCGTCCAGCTAAATATTCATACATTGATGAAGGTGAAACTAAAACCTGGACTGGCCAAGGCCGTACCCCCGCTGTAATCAAAAAAGCAATTGAAGAAGAAGGTAAAAAACTGGAAGATTTCCTGATCTAATCAGTTGCTTTAAGACCTGATAACAAAAATACCCTTGATAGGGTATTTTTGTTTTATGATTAATATTACTAACTAGGTTAATTACAGGCTGATGTAGAAACACAGAGAGCTATATTAGTGACTAAGTCATCTTCATATTCTCGATGTGATAAAAAACAATTTAACACTAACTTAGTTTTTTATTAACATAAAGTTATAGAAAAGGAGCTAACCGCTCCTTTTCTATTTTTGCTGTCATCGCTTCTGATAAAAGCCTAAATACCAATCGGTAAATCGTTTCACCCCTTCCTTTACCGGTGTGTTAGGTGAAAAACCAATCTTATTGTAAAGCGCGTTTGAATCTGCACATGTTGACAATACATCGCCATCTTGAATTTCCATAAAATTTTTCTTTGCCTCAATTCCTAATGAGGTTTCAATGGCTTCAATAAAATCACCCAGTTTTGTCGGTTGTCCATTTCCAATATTGTAAACCCGGTATGGCGCAGAGCTGGCAGATATTTGCCCATCCTCAACTGACCAGTCTTTATTGGAAGCAGGAATGATATCCTGCAATCTGATTATAGATTCAACAATGTCATCAATATATGTGAAATCTCTCACCATATTACCATGATTATAAACATCAATCGGCTGACCTTCTAACATAGCCTTAGTGAATTTAAATAAAGCCATGTCAGGGCGCCCCCACGGTCCATATACGGTAAAAAATCTTAATCCTGTAGTGGGAAGTTGATAAAGATGTGAATAGCTGTGAGACATTAACTCATCGGCTTTTTTTGTTGCTGCATATAAAGAAACCGGATGATCAACTGAGTCATCAGTAGAAAAAGGTTGCTTTTTATTTAAGCCATAGACTGAACTGGAAGATGCATATAATAGATGCTCTACAGAATGATGGCGGCAACCTTCAAGTATATTGATGTGACCGACGATATTGGCATCTATATATGCCATAGGGTTTTGTATTGAATAACGCACACCCGGTTGGGCCCCTAAATGGATAACTCGCTGGAATTGATGTTTCGCAAACAATTCGGGTATTGCAACTCTGTCAGCCAGGTCTAATTTTTGAAATTTGAAATTTGAATAAGAGAGTAATAAATTTAATCTCGCCTGTTTCAAATTAACATCATAATAATCGTTGAGGTTATCGATACCAACAACCTCATACCCCATATTCAATAGCCGCTGACTAACATGAAAACCTATAAAACCAGCAGAGCCTGTAACTAAAAATTTCATAAATTAACTCAAATGACGGGTTTGATTGAGGCACCGCGACCAATACCATAATAAGTAAAACCACGCGATTGCAGGCGTTCGGGATCATAAAGATTGCGTCCATCAAAAATCACCGGCGTTTTTAATGAATCCTTAATCACATCAAAATCAGGTGCTCTGAAATTTTGCCATTCTGTACAGATAATCAAAGCATCAGCACCTTTTAATGCCGCTTCTTTTGTTCCCATTAAAGAGAGATCATCACGCTGCCCATAAATACGTTGGGCTTCCTGCATAGCTTCAGGATCATACGCCTGAACGTTAGCGCCGTATTTCCATAACGTTTCCATCAAGACACGGCTCGATGCTTCACGCATGTCATCTGTATTAGGTTTAAATGACAGCCCCCAAATAGCAAATGTCTTGTCCGATAAATCATCACCAAAATAGTGTCTTACAAAAGCAGGTAATTTACTTTTCTGTTTTTCGTTAACCTGCTCCACTGCCTGAAGAATTTTGGGTGTATATCCAATTTGTTCAGAAGTCCGGATCAATGCCTGAACATCTTTAGGGAAACATGAACCGCCATATCCACATCCAGGGTAAATAAAGTGATATCCGATGCGTGAGTCGGAACCAATTCCCTGGCGCACATGCTCAATGTCAGCTCCCAGCATTTCAGCCAAGTTAGCCATTTCATTCATAAAACTGATTTTTGTCGCCAACATGCAGTTAGCTGCATATTTAGTCAATTCAGCACTGCGGATATCCATAACTATCATACGATCATGATTACGATTAAATGGCTCATACAGTTCACGCATGACATCAACCACATCATCATTATCACAACCAATAATAATGCGTTCAGGCCGCATACAATCAGCAATAGCGGCGCCTTCTTTCAAAAACTCAGGGTTGGAAACGACATCAAATGGAAGTTCCAGATTACGCTCTGCCAATGTTGCTTGCATCACTGCCCTGACTTTATCAGCCGTACCTACCGGCACAGTTGACTTGTCAACAACAACTTTGTAACCATCCATATTTTCCGCAATCGTTCTGGCTACAGCAGTAACATACTTAAGATCAGCAGAGCCATCTTCATCAGGAGGTGTGCCTACTGCAATAAACTGTAATTTGCCATGAGCAATACCGGCTTTGGCATCCGTTGTAAAATTCAGCCGTCCTTCAGCATGATTTTTCTTTACCAAGGGCGTCAAGCCCGGCTCAAAGATAGGAATTTGACCGTTTTTCAAGTTCTCGACTTTTTTTGCATCAACATCGACACAAAGAACATCATGCCCCACTTCAGCAAATACGGTTGCTTGCACTAAGCCTACGTAGCCAATACCAAATACAGTAACTTTCATATCACACCTTAAAGTACGAGTAGATTATTTTTCAAACTGATTTTGCAAGGTCATGATCCAATCCGTGAATGACTTGCCCAATTCTTTATGTTTCATGCCATATTCAACAAATGCCTGCATATAACCCAACTTATTACCACAATCATGACTACGACCTTGCAAGTGATAAGCCTCAACGGACTCTTTTTCCATCAGCATGGCAATAGCATCTGTCAGTTGTATTTCATCTCCTGCCCCTGGCGCAGTTTTAGCCAATAATGGCCAGATTTTTTCGGATAATACATAACGACCAACAATGGAAAGATTCGATGGTGCCTCTTCCGGTTTTGGCTTTTCAACAACACGGACAATAGGTTTGCTATCCCCAGGCTGTAAATTTTCACCCAGGCAATCAACAATGCCATAATCCGCAACACTTTCTACAGGGACAGGTTCAACCAGAATTTGGCTTGCACCACTGCTGTTGAAGCGTAATAACATTTCGCTTAAATTATATTTTGATAGGTCGGTACTGTACTCATCCAAAATAACATCAGGCAGAACAACAGCGAACGGCTCATCACCAATAAGGGGTTTAGCACATAACACGGCATGTCCCAATCCTTTTGCTATTCCTTGACGGGTTTGCATGATGGTCACATGATTTGGACAGATAGATTGTATCTCGTCCAATAACTGGCGCTTAACTCTTTTCTCAAGAATCGCTTCCAACTCAAAGCTGGTATCAAAATGGTTTTCTATCGAGTTCTTGGATGAATGAGTGACCAGAATGATCTCATTAATCCCTGCTTTGATACATTCATTGACCACATACTGAATAAGTGGTTTATCCACCAAGGGGAGCATTTCTTTTGGGATGGCTTTGGTGGCTGGCAACATCCGGGTTCCCAAACCAGCAACAGGTATAACCGCTTTTTTGACCTTTTTATTTATTAATGACATTACATCGTCTCCTACTGCTATGTTTTCACTGAAAAACTCCTTTACAGTTTAAACAATAGCATTAACTCTCAAAAAAAATCGTATGTGTGAGGAAAATAGCACTCGCAAAAAATAACGCGCACGAGTATACACCAGTTAATTCGGCCAGATATACAGTGCGCTGGCATTTAATCCTGTTCAATAAATACTGATTTACCTTACAATTAACGATAATCTGCAACCACTTTAAATAACTGGAGCTATTTTGACAAACATGTGTCCCTGCGGCAGTGGCTCATCTTTCGACTTTTGCTGTAGCCCCTATCTTGAAAACCATCTCCCTGCCCCAAATGCTGAATCCCTGATGCGTTCCAGATATAGTGCTTACGTTACACAAAATGCAGACTATCTTATCGCAACCTGGCACCCGGATTGCCAGTCTGAAAATTGGCGTACAGAAATAGAACAAAGTTTTGCCGGTGTACAATGGCTGGGATTAAATGTCCTCGAAACTAATCAGGGGAAACATAATAACGAAGCTTATGTTGAATTTTCTGCTTGCTTTATTGAACAAGGAAAGCAAGATAAGCAATTGATTCATGAGCGCTCACGTTTTTTGTACCTTGATCAGCGTTGGTTTTATATAGATGGCATACGCCCTGAAATAGGCCGAAATAGCCCTTGTCCATGTCGTTCAGGCAAAAAATACAAGAAATGCTGTGGTTAAATCAGCATCTAAATATCAAACGCAACCACTCACACACAGTGAAGAATATTTGAGGTTCTCGTAATCCATGCAAAACGCAAACATACAAAAAAAAATCTTGCGTACGATTTGTCCTGATTCCAAAGGATTAATCGCAAAAATCACAAACATTTGTTACAAACATCAATTAAACATCGTTCAAAATAATGAGTTTGTGGATCATCGCACTGGACGATTTTTTATGCGTACCGAACTGGAGGGTATTTTTAATGACGAAACTCTTCTGGCCGATTTGGATGACGCTCTCCCTGCGGGTTCAAACCGTGAATTAAATACAGCAGGCCGACGCCGTATCGTTATCATGGTGACAAAAGAGGCGCATTGCATTGGCGACATTTTAGTCAAAAGTGTCTATGGTGGACTGGATGTCGAAATTGCGGCTGTCATCGGCAATCATACTACTTTGCAAAAATTGATTGAGCAGTTTGATATCCCATTCCATTACATCAGTCATGAGGGTCTAACCCGTGAACAACATGACGAAGCATTGATGGCTCAAATTGATCAATATAAGCCGGATTATGTTGTGCTGGCCAAGTATATGCGAGTCTTAACACCAGCATTTGTTCAATATTACCCAAATCAAATAATCAACATTCACCATTCATTCTTGCCCGCATTTATCGGTGCTCGCCCTTACCATCAGGCTTATGAGCGTGGTGTGAAAATTATTGGTGCGACGGCTCATTATGTAAATGACAATTTGGATGAAGGCCCGATTATCACCCAAGATGTGATAAATGTGGATCACACCTATACCGCTGAGGAGATGATGCGTGCAGGACGGGATGTCGAAAAGAATGTATTGAGCCAGGCATTACACTGGGTATTTTCCCAGCGGGTTTTTGTATATGGCAACCGTACCGTCATTCTTTAATAAACCATGTTATCTTTTTAATAAACAATAAGGTATTGTGCCTATAGCTGTTTGGACAAAATGCAATCCTATCACCCAATAGGTTGTAATATGAGCACCTGGATCAAAAAGCAAGCGTACGATACTTTATTTTCAATTATCTGCTTTACAGCGGCGGTTTATCTGATATTATGCCGCTCGCTGCTAACGACAGTATATAATTCAAAATCTGGTGGGGTTCCCGAGCGGCCAAAGGGAGCAGACTGTAAATCTGCCGTCATAGACTTCGAAGGTTCGAATCCTTCCCCCACCACCATCAAGAACCCACATTTCATTATATAAAAATCAAAAAACATACTTATCTTACTAAACAGTAAATTATAGCTTACTGGTTCATAAAATATCTCGATTTGGAAAGTGTTAATACGTTCAAGCTAACATTCAAATTGGAATACCACAGAATGGTTATGGGCAAGGAGAAGCAAGATGAAATGTCAAGATGCGTAATACCTAGATAAGCCAAAGGTGAGGAACGAAATGGCACATCATCCTTCCTCACCACCATCAAAAAATCTGTTCTAAGCTCTTTTAATGCATTTAGGTAAACACCCATAGCGGAGCTGAGAAACTCCGCTCATGCTGTCAGTTACTCCATATCACTGACGGAGTCGATGAAACGATTTAACACGCTTGAATGAGATTTTGATTTGTAGACATAACACTGATTAATTGCATCAGGCCGTGATATAGGAACGAAGCCCAGACTTTCTCCCTCTTCCAGTGCACCGGAGTGGGAATCTGTAATAAAAATATAATCGGTTGACTGGATAAAATTGAGACAGCATTCTATATTATCCATCTGTCGAATATTAACTTTTTCTCCGTTTTTTATCATTTCCTCTTCCAGATTCTTTATCAAATTGCCTTTATAGAGCACGGGATCACATAACCACGTTCTCTTTCTCAGCAATTGAGTAAAGTCCCCATTGACTTCATCCAATAACTCTTTGCGGCAGCAGATCCCCAAATTTGGGCCATCAATTTTCCTTACCAGACTGAATCGATCACTAAGTATTTTTTCTGAACTTAAAATTATTGTATTGCCCTCATAGTCAACTATTTCATCAATGTTATCATAACTGAAGCGTAATATATTCACTTGAGCATTATTTCTGTCCGCTGCTTTATAAAGTGAAATCAGATGCTTTTTCTTACCCCAATCATGGTATATATTTACAACATTACAAATACTCCCGCTAATGTGTTTCTTTGTAATTTCTTTCTCTTTCAAATAGAGCTCTTTTAAGTCATTATATAACTCCACTCCGTCTTTGGTCAGAATCATCCCAAACTTCTCCCTTTTGAATAAGCGCTTTCCTAACGTCGCTTCAAAGTCTTTAATTGATTTAGCGACTGGGGGAGTCGTACGGTTCATCACTCTTGCCGCTTTGCTTAAAGAACCCATTTCCACCACCGCCATGAATGCTTCTAATTTACGAGAAAAAAACATAATTCACCGTTCCTATGTAACTTGTGGCTAAAATAATTTCCTTGAAATGGCCTTCCATCAGGTAACCGCTAAATCAAACTTGATATTATGAAGGTATAGCTTTGTACAATAAAAATAAGTATTTTTCAAATGGCATTTATATAAAATACCAGTCCCTGATGCAATAATGCGGTTTAGATGAACTATATTATTCATCTATATCATGATGAATATTCCACCGTGATTGTAAGCCATTAACAAATATAACCATGACCTACACGTTCAAATTTCTATCAGAGATTGATTAACTCTTCTACTTTTTCATTAATTAATTTTTGTAACACACAACATAAAATAAATTTCAATAATAAAAACTCTCACGTAAAATTACAATATCAACTGTTGAATATAACACATAACAATTAGTGAATTATTATAAATCCATTAATTTACTATTTATTGATTTGGTCTCTTTTTATTATTTAAAAATCGATTCGACACTTTAAATTTGAGGTAACGAGAGTATTACAATCAGTATAGTATTACATATGTGAGTAAAATAGCGAATTATCAAGATAATCAGGTGAAATTTATTATTTAATAAATAGTTACATCCTTATTTGCATCTGTTAATATTAAGAATAAGAATATTTTATAGGTGATTATAACAATATGAAATTTATATCATTCAATATTAATGGGTTAAGAGCACGTCATCATCAACTTGCTGCCATTGTTGAACAACACCAACCTGATGTTATCGGATTACAAGAAATAAAAGTCCATGATGAAATGTTTCCTCTGGAAGAAGTCAGTAAGCTGGGTTATCACGTCTTTTACCATGGTCAAAAATCACACTATGGTGTCGCGCTGCTCACTCGCCAACAACCCGTAGATATCCGTAAAGGTTTTCCTACTGATGACGATGATGCACAGCGCCGCATTATTATGGCCGATATCGAGACACCGCTTGGTTTATTAACTGTAATCAATGGCTATTTTCCACAAGGGGAGAGCCGTGACCATCTGATTAAATTTCCTGCAAAAGAAAAGTTTTATCAGGATCTACTGTCTTACCTGGAAATTAACCATTCTCCAGAATCACACATTCTGATTATGGGAGACATGAATATCAGTCCAACAGATCTCGATATTGGCATCGGAGAAAACAACCAGAAACGCTGGTTAAAGACGGGGAAATGTTCTTTTTTGCCAGAAGAGCGTGAATGGATGGAACGCTTGAAAAACTGGGGACTCATCGATACATTCCGAGCACTAAGCCCCGAAGTCAATGACCAGTTTTCTTGGTTCGACTATCGCTCAAAAGGCTTTGATGATAATCGTGGGCTGCGCATTGATTTGCTGCTTGCCAGCCATCCGTTGGCAGAAAGATGTATCTCTTCTGGTATCGATTATGCTATCCGCAGCATGGAAAAACCATCCGATCATGCCCCTGTCTGGACTGAGTTTAAGATATAAACAGCGACCATGAAACACAGCACCACCCATTATGGTGCTGTGTCAGCATTTCGGGATCATCCCTGATTGGCTTGATCTTTCTTTGCCCTGCTCTTGCTGGATTTTACCTGCTTTCCTTTCCCTTTTTTGGCATTAACGGGAACAGGAGGCAAGTCCCTAAAAGCCGTCAAATTACGATGTTGTTTTGCCTGCCAAATCAACTGCTGCAATGTTTCCTGAAGGGGGAACATAAAATCCTGATAACGGAATTGCTTTTCGCTGATTTGCGTCAACCGAGATTCCCAATGTGCAGTCATATCCGGCAATACCGCCATGTCCGGCAATACATGAATTAAAGCCCTGCCAGCCGGAGTCGCGTAAATATAACGCCCTTTTTTGTACAGGAAATCCCGTTTGAATAGCAGCTCAATGATCCCTGCTCGAGTCGCTTCCGTCCCCAAGCCATCAGTGGCACGAAGCACCTTTTTCAAAGCCTTATCCTGCACAAACCGAGCTATGCCAGTCATTGCAGACAATAATGTTGCATCCGTGAAAGGCCGTGGAGGTTGTGTCTGTCTTTCCACCACTTCGCCTTTCTCACACAATAATTCATCTCCTTTAGCAACAACAGGTAATGGCGTGCCTTCATTCTCTTCATCCCGTTCCTTGTTGCCAAGCAGGGTCCTCCAACCCGCTTCTGCCAGAAAACGTGCCTTGGCGATAAATTTTCCACCTGCAATATCAAGTTCAATCGTACATTTCCGAAATACCGCGTCAGGAAAAAACTGCATCAGATATTGCCGCGCAATCAAGCTATAAATATGGCTTTCATTTTCGGTTAAATTGACTTGGCTACTACGTGCAGCAGGAATAATGGCATGGTGAGCATCAACCTTCTTATCATCCCAACAGCGGTTCTTTTGCCCTATATCTAAAGCATTCTGCGGAAGTAAATGAGTAGCATGAATCGAAATGGCATTCAGGACCGCATGACGCCCGACAAAATGCTCTTCCGGCAGGTAACGACAATCAGAGCGCGGATAAGTGATCAATTTATGGGTTTCATAAAGCCGCTGACAAATATCAAGTACATCCTGAGCACTCAAGCCAAAACGTTTGGCCGCTTCAATCTGTAAGGATGAAAGAGAAAAAGGCAATGGTGCTGTTTCTGATTCACGCTTATCCTGATAGGAAGAGACATAGGCGGGTTGTCCGGCAATACGCGCAACGACATGTTCAGCTAACGGCCGGTGAATAATTCTCCCTTCTTCATCCTGAAAATCAATGCACGATTCACTGGGTTGCCATAAAGCGGTAAATCGCTCTTCATCAGGTGTAACAACATGTGCTTTGACTTCAAAGAAGTCTTTCGGCACGAAATTTTCTATCTCTTCATCACGACGCACAACCAAACCTAAAATAGGCGTTTGAACCCGCCCAACCGATAATACCCCTTGATAACCTGCACTTTTGCCTAATAAGGTATAAGCACGGGTCATATTGATACCATAAAGCCAGTCTGCTCTGGCTCTGGCGAGTGCAGAAACACATAAGGGGATAAACTCCCGATTGCTCCTCAGCCGTTCAATCGCTTTTACGACCGCCTGATGATTCAGGTCATTAATCAGGCATCGCTGGACATTGTATTTTCTCTCAGTATCCAGATCTAAAAAATCCAGCACTTCATCCACCAGCAGTTGACCTTCACGATCAGGGTCACCTGCATGGATGATTTCGGTCGCTCTTTCCAACAGGGATTTAATAATGTTGAGCTGTTTGGCCACGGCTGCCCGTGGCTTTAGTTGCCATTTTTCAGGGATGATCGGTAAATCAGCCAATACCCAACGAGCGTAACGGCTATCGTAAGCATCGGGTTCGGCCTGTTCCAATAGATGACCAACACACCAAGTCACAAACTGGTTATCACCGCATTCGATAAACCCATCCCCACGTCGATGGGGCTTCGGTAAAACATCTGCGATGGCTCTCGCTAGACTGGGTTTTTCTGCAATAAAAAGACGCATGGAATTATTCAAAAACTTCAATGAGTGTTCTACCTAAGCCTGGCTCAGGCAGTTCACCAATAGCAAAAAAATCAATGTTGTGGCTTCGTGCAACGGCTTTCGCCTCTTCCACGGCATCCGGCAAAATTGCCAGCAATAAACCACCCGAAGTTAGTGGGTCACACAGGAGATAACGTTGACAGGGAATCATCTTTCCAATTAAGTGCCCAGCGCTGTCAAAGTTGCGTCCCGTGCCTCCAGGTACACAACCTTTTTCGATATAAACATCAACATCTGGCAATCTCGGAATTTGTGAAAATTTGACTTTCTCCTGAACGCCAGAACCTCCACAAATTTTACTCAAATGCCCTAACAGACCGGAGCCTGTTACATCCGTCATAGCTGTAACACCCTCAATTCCTGCAAAATCTGTCCCCGTTCTATTCAACTGGCACATCGTTTCTTTCTCTTGAGTCAGACGGATTTTAGTTGACATGAGTCGCTCCAGTTAAGAAGTTACTGACAAATTAGAAATAACTGACAAAATTCGTCAAATCGGGTGTTGCGACTTTTGCAGGTGCCCTGAGTTCTGGGGTTCCTAAGTAAAGGAATCCAACAATTTTGTCATTTTCCTCACATCCCAAGCCCACTCTAACAATGGGATCTTCTGTCCATGAGCCTGAACGCCATATACCGCCAAAACCTTGGGTGACTGCGGCCATTTGCATTGCGTGAACAGCACACCCCGCAGCAACGACTTGTTCCCATGCCGGAACTTTTGCATGTTCAACGACCTTAGCGATAACGGTAATAATCATTGGTGCCCGGTAAGGGGCATTTTTTGCTTTCTCCTCAACTTCCTTGCCCATTCCGCCTTCAATTGCGGCTTTTTCAAGGAGATTACTGAATTTATCTATACCTTCCCCTTCCATCACAATAAAATGCCAAGGACGCAAAGCCCCATGGTCAGGCGCTCTCATCCCAGCGGCTAAAATATGTTGCAATTCAATATCTTTTGGTACGGGGGTTGTTAAGCGTGAAATTGAACGACGATTTAACAAAAGTTCCAAAGCATTCATTATTTTCTCCTAAAGTAAGATAATCTGTCTCAGACCGACATTCTCTGTTTATTCGTTAATGAATGAAAGCACATAAACTGTTTTTTCAATCAATAACATGATTTCCAGCTGACATTTTCAAGCAGGATGATTAGGATAACCCTATTTGATACCCTGACCGGAGAACAATATGCGCAAATTATGGCACTTCACGGCAGCATTATTTAAATGGAGCTGGAAGCTCCTAAATTTTGTTCGCCAATTTATTTTCAATCTTATTTTTATTCTGTTGATTGTTGTTGTCGTTGTTGGCGTCATCGTTTACCAACAACAATCCAAACTTGACGATAACTATCACGGGGCATTGTATGTTAACTTATCTGGGATTGTTCTTGATCGCGTAACCGATCGCAGTCCATTTGAACAATTCGCCAAAAATCTTTTGGATCCATCCAATAGCAATGACAAAGAAACCTCTGTGTTTGACATTGTTGACAGCATTCGCCGCGCAAAAAACGATCCCAAAATTACTGGCATGGTATTAAAGCTGGATGATTTTATCGGTACAAACCAGACCTCTATGAGATATCTTGGCAAGGCCATCAACGAATTTAAAGCGGCGGGCAAACCTGTTTTTGCAATTGGCGATTCTTATAGCCAATCACAATATTATTTAGCCAGCTATGCCAATGAAATCTCTCTCTCTCCATTAGGCTCTGTTGATATCCATGGTTTCTCCACCAACCAGTTATATTACAAATCATTGTTAGATACACTGAAAGTGTCTACCCATATTTTCCGTGTAGGTACTTATAAATCAGCCGTCGAACCTATGTTACGTGACGATATGTCAAAAGAAGCTCGTGCATCTGACAGCCTCTGGCTCAACGAACTGTGGAACGATTATTTAAATACCATCGCAGTTAACCGGCATATCCCTGCTGATCAGGTCTTCCCCGGCACCGCAAACTTTATCGAGAAATTCCGTAAAGCAGGCGGAGACGCTTCACTGTATGCGTACCAAAACAAACTAGTGGACTATATTGAACCACGCAGTGTCGTTGAAAAGAAAATGCAGGAAAAATTTGGTTGGAATAAGGAACAAAAACATTTCAATTACATCAGTATCTATAACTACATTGACCAAAAACCAATACAAAACACAAATAATAAAGGCAACATTGCTGTTATTGTTGCTGAAGGGGCAATTTTAGACGGCAAACAATCACCGGGTATCGTTGGCAGCGACACCCTTGTTGAACAACTGCGCGAAGCGCACCATAACCCCAATATCAAAGCGATCGTATTACGAGTAAACAGCCCAGGTGGCAGTATCGGGGCGTCTGAAATTATTCGCAATGAGTTAGCCGCAATCCGGGATGACAAAACCGGAAATGCGAAACCCATCGTCGTTTCAATGGGTGGATTGACTGCTTCTGGCGGTTACTGGATATCAACTCCAGCTAACTATATTATTGCTGATCCGAGTACCTTAACAGGCTCGATTGGTGTTTTTGGTGTCATTCAAACCGTTGAGAAGAGCCTCAATTACCTTGGTGTGAATACCGATGGGGTTTCAACAACACCATTAGCCGATATTTCTGCAACTAAAGGTATCAACCAGACATTCTCAGATGTCATGCAACTCGCTATTGAAAATGGTTACAGTAAGTTTATCGGGCTAGTTGCAAACTCTCGTAATAAATCTTTGGACGAGATCAATAACGTCGCTCAGGGGCGTGTCTGGAGTGGCATTGATGCCAAAAAGCATGGTTTGGTCGATCAGCTGGGTGATTTTGATGACGCCGTTAAAAAAGCCGCTGAACTGGCAAAGATCAAAGATGTATCACTGGACTGGATGCAACCTGAACTTTCATTCTCGGAAAAATTCATGCGGGGAATGACTTCATCAGCACAAGCACTATTGCCAAATACTTTGCAGTCAATGTTGCCGGCTCCATTTGCCGAAGTCGCTCAAGATGTGAAAAAACAAGCTACATTTTATAACAATATGAAAGATCCGCAGAATATCTACACATTCTGTCTGAATTGTGTCGATATCCGTTAAAATAATTGACTAAGTTTTCAACAAATTTAAAGCCTGATGTCACCATCAGGCTTTTTTTATTCTTGATACTCCCTATAATCCGGCTAAATGTTTTTATTGAGGTGTTACCATGCAGAAGAAATCGATCTATGTTGTTTACACTGGCGGTACTATTGGGATGCAACATTCCCCCAATGGATACATTCCCGTTTCCGGTCATTTACAACAACAACTTGCTAAAATGCCAGAATTTCACCGTCCAGAAATGCCGACATTCACGATCCGTGAACACCAACCCCTGATTGATTCTTCTGATATGAGTCCTGACGACTGGAACATTATCGCAAATGATATTTATCAGAATTATCATGACTATGATGGCTTTGTTATTCTGCACGGTACAGATACCATGGCTTTCACGGCATCAGCACTCTCCTTCCTGTGTGAAAACCTGAATAAGCCTATTATTGTGACAGGGTCACAAATTCCGCTGGAAGCCTTGCGTTCCGATGGGCAAACCAATCTCCTTAATGCACTGTATCTCGCAGCAAATTACCCTATTAACGAAGTCAGCTTGTTTTTTAACAATAAGTTATTTCGTGGCAATAGAACAATTAAAGCCCATGCAGATGGCTTCAATGCTTTTTCATCCCCGAACTGCCCCCCACTGATGGAAGCCGGGATAAATATTCGCACTTTCAAAACAAATCCTATACCTGTTAGTCAAGGCGAATTCGTTGTAAATCCAATCAAATCGCAACCAATTGGTGTCGTGACCATCTACCCGGGATTATCCAGTCAGGTGGTAGAAAATATTCTGATGCAACCCGTCAAGGCATTGATTTTACGCTCATACGGTGTTGGCAATGCTCCGCAACGCGTTGATTTATTGCAAACGCTAAAGACAGCAACGGAACGAGGCATTATCGTGGTTAATTTGACACAATGCATTTCTGGCCGAGTCAACATGGGAGGTTATGCGACGGGTCATTCTCTGGCTGCATCAGGTGTTATCAGCGGCTATGACATGACTTTCGAGGCAGCTTTAACAAAATTGCACTATTTACTGAGTCAATCTTATCCCCCTGAAGAGATCCGCGACTTGATGCAACAAAATCTGCGGGGAGAATTGAGTTACGCTGATGAATAACAAATAGATAAGTCGAGAAATATGATGAAAACAGCATTATTACTTATCGATCTGCAAAATGACTTTTGTACCGGAGGAGCACTGGCAGTCAAAGATAGCGACGCAGTGATTGAGACAGCAAATGATGTGATTGCGCTATGCCAGGAAAACAATATCCCGGTCATCGCAACTCAGGATTGGCACCCTGCTAACCATATGAGCTTTGCAGAAAACTCAGGAAAAAAAGTAGGTACATTAGGAAAACTCAATGGTATTCCTCAAGTATGGTGGCCGAACCATTGTATACAAGGAGAGTTTGGTGCAGAGTTTCATGCTTTGTTAAACCAATCTGCTATTCAAGAAATTTTCCGCAAAGGTGAAAACCCCCAGATAGATAGCTATAGTGCATTCTTCGATAATGACCATAATAGTAAAACCCACCTGGATGCATGGTTAACAGAACAAAATATACAACGCCTGCTTATCATGGGTATCGCCACTGATTACTGCGTAAAATTTACTGTACTTGATGCCCTGACACTAGGTTATGAAACCTATGTCATTGTTGATGGCTGCCGGGGTGTTAATATCCAGAAAGAGGATAGCCAGCGGGCATTTGAAGAAATGGCCAGAAAAGGGGCCAAGTTAGTTCCACAAAATGAAATTATATCTATTTTATGACCTAATCCATTACTACAGCAGCCTTAACCATTAATAAAATTAATTTATAAACTAAAAAGAACCTCGTCCTTAACAAAAAACAGGACGAGGTTCTCAATTCAGGCCATTTCAATCTTCCGACTGGGGTTTTAATTTTGCGACCATGTCAGACTGAAATATCGCCTTTAACTCCTGTTTACTTTTTATGGTAATTTGGCCGTCTGTGCCAATCGTCATATGTTCAGGATCATGATTATGTTTTGCTTGCCAGAGCATCACCACCTGTAAACTGTATTCTTTCTGTTCTGGTGTGAGCGGTACACCATCCTGCCATTTTCCCAGTTCAACAGCCTGGATTAATCGCTGATAAATTTCAGGCGTCATGGCGGAGAGTAAATCATCCAACTTCATCGAAATTTCCTTACTTAATGGCTATGTGCTCTATTTCACTGCATATACTACATATCTTACTTGTAGGGCTGTAAGCCAACATGAGTATGAATCATATATTGACCTTAAGAACAGTTAAAAATATTTTATCAAAAAAAGCTGAATCGTTTCTTTTTAACTCATAAAGCCAAGATCTCATTTAAATTCAGAATATTCAAACGTAACATTAACCTGTCGTTTCTTCGCCTGTTTCTTTATCAACAAAACGCAGCGCTGCTGAATTAATACAAAAACGTTCTCCTGTCGGTTTGGGACCATCGGGAAAGATATGCCCCAAATGTGCCTGGCATTGGCTACAACGCACTTCTATCCGATGCATATTATGAGAATAATCATCAATATATGTAACAGAACCATCACGAATCGGTTGGTAGAAGCTCGGCCATCCACATCCCGAATCAAATTTCGTATCAGAAACAAATAATGGCTGGCGGCAACACAAGCAATAATAAATGCCATTTTTTTTGTTATGGAGTAATTTTCCTGAAAACGGCGGCTCAGTACCTGCTTCTTGCGTAACATAGCGCTGTATTTTACTAAGCTGTTCTATAGAAAGGGAAATATTTTGACTTTTAGTCATAATGACCACCTTTTAAGGTCAATATTTTCAATAAAATATCATCGGAAACAACCCAAAATTAACACCAAAATGTCAAAACGCATTCTAACCCATCCAACATAGCAATTTACTTTACTAATTGTGATAAGTCTCACATAACTAACCAATGGTAACTTTAAATATCTCCTTATACCCCGATAATGGTGTACGTAGAGCTTGTTCCAGCTGTATAACAATCGTCTGAATAGTGATTATTAAATTGATCTTTTTCAATTGTTGACACGATTCCGCTTGACGGCTGGCAAGATTTTGGTAACTTTAGAAACAACTTTTAATTCACTAAAAAATAGCTGGTGGAATACTATGACTATCAAAGTAGGTATTAACGGTTTTGGTCGTATCGGCCGTATTGTTTTCCGTGCTGCTCAAGAGCGCTCAGACATTGAAATCGTTGCGATCAATGATCTGTTGGATGCAGAATACATGGCATACATGCTGAAATACGATTCAACCCACGGCCGCTTTAACGGCACTGTTGAAGTTAAAGACGGTCAATTGGTTGTTAACGGCAAAACCATCCGTGTGACATCTGAAAGAGACCCAGCTAACCTGAAATGGAACGAAGTCGGTGCTGATGTTGTTGCAGAAGCAACGGGTATTTTCCTGACCGACGAAACTGCACGTAAGCATATCGCGGCTGGCGCGAAAAAAGTTGTTCTGACCGGTCCATCCAAAGACAATACGCCAATGTTCGTTATGGGTGTCAACCACCGTGCCTACGCAGGCCAGGATATCGTTTCCAACGCGTCCTGTACCACTAACTGTCTGGCTCCACTGGCTAAAGTTATTAATGACAAATTCGGTATCATTGAAGGTCTGATGACGACAGTTCACGCAACAACCGCTACCCAGAAAACGGTTGATGGTCCTTCAGCAAAAGACTGGCGTGGTGGCCGTGGTGCAGCACAGAACATCATCCCCTCTTCCACTGGCGCAGCAAAAGCAGTAGGCAAAGTTATCCCTGAACTGAACGGCAAGCTGACCGGCATGTCTTTCCGTGTTCCTACTCCTAACGTATCTGTTGTTGACCTGACTGTACGTCTAGCTAAACCAGCAACTTATGCAGAAATCTGTAACGCGATTAAAGAAGCGGCAGAAGGCGAACTGAAAGGCATTCTGGGCTATACTGAAGATGACGTGGTTTCCACTGATTTCAACGGCGAAAAACTGACTTCTGTATTTGATGCAAAAGCAGGTATCGCGCTGAACGATAACTTTGTAAAACTGGTTTCCTGGTATGACAACGAAACCGGTTATTCCAATAAAGTTCTGGATCTGATCGCTCACATCTCCAAATAATCGAGCTTTTATCCACTTTCAAAAGCCATCTGTTTTCAGGTGGCTTTTATGTTTATATAACTAAAATATTGAGATATTCTTATTCCTTAGTTCAACTGCCAATTTAAGTGTACATAAGGTCATGACAGATGCTTGATAAAATTTTCTCATTACCGATTGTAGAACAGCTCTCCCCTTATATTAGCCAGCGAAACATTGATGGTTTTCCGTTAATTGTTGTTTCCCATCCTAAAGCTCGCGGCGTGATCAGTCTTCAAGGTGCACACCTGATTACCTGGCAACCCAATAACGAAAAACCCGTATTATGGGTCAGTGATAACACGCTTTTCAGCGCAGGCACTGCTATTCGTGGTGGTATTCCCATCTGTTGGCCTTGGTTTGGTGCGTTTGCAGCTCCCAGTCATGGATTTGCACGGATACTCCCCTGGGAACTCAAAGCTCATGATGAGAATGAAAATGGCGTTATTTTGACATTCACATTGCAGGATAACGCATATACCCGTAAGTTATGGCCACATGAATTCACACTGATTGCCCGCTTTAAATTGGGAGAAACTTGCGAAATAGAATTAGAACCCCACGGGGAATATCAAGCCACGTGTGCCCTTCACTCATACTTCAATGTGAGTGACATCAATCAAATTCAGATTAGCGGGCTTGGTTCACATTTTATTGATACTCTCACCGAGAGTGAGCAATATATTGATGAAGATTTAGTCTTCCGCGGGAGAACAGACCGAATTTATACCAAACCAGACGATTTTAACCTGCTCAGAGATCCGCTATGGAAACGAACAATTGAAATACACCACTATCACCATAGCGAAGTCGTCTGCTGGAATCCTGGCGCTGCACTTTCCAGTAGTATGAAAGATATGAGCAAAGAAGGTTATAAGAATATGGCGTGTATCGAAACTGCACGTATCAATAACCCATTGCAGCCTAAGAATGGCAACCCTGACAGACTTTCTGTCATGATCCGCTGCCGTAAGTTTGCAGATAATAATCAATCAAGTGGGATATAGAACAGGCATTTATTCCAAAACCAAGATAAAAATGCCTGAATTATTAAAAATAGAAAGGATTAAGCCACAGTGACAGGAACGCGCTTCGCTAAAGCACACAAAAGCTCATAACCAATGGTTCCTGCCGGGTTTGCGACTTCATCTACGGGTAGATTTTCTCCCCACAACTCGGCAATGCTGCCTATGTTTGCCTGAGGACACGGAGTCAAATCAACCGTCATCATGTCCATTGATATAGCCCCCAATAACCGGGTACGAACACCATCAACCATAATAGGTGTTCCCGTTGGGGCATGCCGCGGATATCCATCCGCATAACCACAGGCAACTGTACCGACTCGCATGGGTTTTTGGGTTGTATAGCGGCTGCCATAGCCAATTTCTTTTCCCTCGGGAAGCTCATGTACTGCAATGATTTCACTTTGTAGCGTCATGGCTGGTTTCAACCCAATATCGGCAACATCACACCACTTTCCACTCGGAGACACGCCATAAAGAATAATACCTGGCCGTACCCAATCTTTATGTGTTTTCGGATGCCACAACACAGCACCAGAATTCGCCAGACAATGAGGCAGTGAATTCATTTGCAAACACTCAACAACCGCGAATTGTTCATCAATACCCATTTCATTATCCGAATTGGCAAAATGGGTCATTAAAGTCACTGACTTAATATTTTTAACCTTTCTCGCCATTGAAACTATCTGTGGATACTCTTTTTGGATGAATCCCAACCGATTCATGCCACTATTGAGTTTCAAATAGATATCAATAGGCGTATCCAATTTGGCTTTTCCTATCTCATCAAGCTGCCAATGACTATGTACTACGGTTGTCAGGCGGTATTTATTGATAATCTGTAAATCGGCGGGCTTGAAAAAACCCTCCAATAGCAAGATTGGCCCTTGCCATCCCTGCTCCCTTAAATAAATAGCTTCATTCATGTCAAGCAGTGCAAATCCATCTGTCTGCATGAGTGATTGCCATATTCTGTCCAATCCATGCCCATACGCATCCGCTTTTACTACCGACCAAATTTTACTGTTACCCACCATTTGACGAATAACAGACAGATTATGGCGAAATGCATTGAGATGGATCGTTGCCAAAATAGGACGTGGCATGACGACCCCTTCTTATAGTTTATGCCGTGTGTAAATGAGGCTTCATTGGAAACACTTTTATATTGAAGCCATCAATGTATCTGGATACAGAGAGATCATCTGCCGCAATATCGGGCTTTTTGCCTGAAATTAAATCAGACAGTAACTTCCCTGAACCACAGGCCATCGTCCAACCTAGTGTTCCATGTCCTGTATTTAAATAAAGATTCGCATATTTGGTTGGCCCAACAATAGGAGTACCGTCCGGGGTCATAGGACGCAAACCTGTCCAGAATGAGGCCTCCGTAATATTGCCGCCATTATGGTATAGATCCTGTACAACCATTTTTAATGTTTCACAACGATTCTGGAGAACATTCAAATTAAATCCAACCACTTCCGCCATACCACCAACGCGAATACGATTATCAAAACGCGTAATGGCAATCTTGTAAGTTTCATCCAGCACAGTTGAGACAGGTGCTTTTGATTCGTCCATGATCGGCATTGTTAATGAATAACCTTTCAGCGGATAAACCGGAATTTTAACCTGTTCTTTTAATATTTCAGTGGAATAAGATCCCATCGCTACCACATAGTGATCCGCCGTCATGATGCCATCATCACATTGAATACCCGTGACTCTATTTCCATCCACCAAAATCTGTTTAACCCGCTTGTTGAATACAAACTGCACACCAATATCTTCTGCCATTTTGGCCAGAGTTTTGGTAAAAAGTTGACAATCACCCGTTTCATCATTCGGTAATTGCAACCCGCCTGTCAGTTTATGGGAAGCATTGGCAAGCGCTGGCTCCACTGTCGCCAATTGCCCGGCAGTCAATAATCGATAAGAAACCCCCTCTTGCTCTAACACTTTGATATCGTTGGCTGCATTATCAAATTGCTTGGTGGTCCTGAACAATTGCAGAGTTCCTCCCTGGCGCCCTTCATATTGGATCCCCGTATCGGCCCTTAATTGTTTAATACAATCCCGACTATATTCTGCCAAGCGTACCATTCTGCTTTTATTCATCGCGTAATGGCCTGCATCACAATTACGCAGCATTTGCCACATCCAACGTAATTGAAACAGGGAACCATCAGGGCGAATAGCTAAAGGCGCGTGACGTTGAAACACCCACTTTATTGCTTTTAGTGGGATACCTGGAGCCCCCCAAGGGGTCGCATACCCTGGTGAGATTTGACCGGCATTAGCGGCACTAGTTTCTTCTGCGGCACTGTTCTGGCGATCAATTACAGTAACTTCATGGCCTGCTTGTGCAAGATACCATGCGCTGGTTACGCCAATAACACCGCTGCCTAAAATAAGGACCTTCATTCTACCCCCTACTGGCAAGTGATGTCCGCAAGCATAATATGCTAAACATAAAAAGCCAATACAGAATAATAGACCATGACGCAATTAATTAACTTTTAGGATTTAAGTCACATTTACATTACGAAATACAAAAAAATATTTCTTCAACAAATTTAGAGTTTCAATATAAATTCATATAAATCAAATAGTTAAAAAAGATAAAAATACTGTTTACCCCTTCATTTCTTACTTATTAAAGTGTTTTTTATGGCAAAAAATAAACATTGCATTCACAATGATAGAATTCATAAAACTCCAGACAAATGAAAATTTTTGGAATTTTATCTAGCATCGTTATTAATTAAGTAGAATAATAATTTAAAAAACTGCATTACACAGTTGGGCGTGTTTCTAAATAGCACACACGTGTTAAGTGATGATCAGAGAAATGCCCCAGAAACATAGATAATGATGCATCAATAATTGCATATTATATGACCTAACCATGAGATAACTACATCACTGGGGTAAATAAATGTAACCAATCGTGAGGCAAACAAAAAACGAAGAGTTTAACCAACTTAAGACGTGTTTCTGTTAATTCGTTGATCTTTCTGTCAATTCATTGATCATAATACTTTGCATACTATGCCAGATAATGCCACTCTCTTTACCATAATTACGCACACAACCCATGATCTTGTCATAGGCTTTTTCCCGACATAATGAACTTAACTGCTGGTAGAAATTCAACGCTAAATTACGTGCTTCAGGACTGGAGAAATAATAACGACCAACACGGGTATACAACCCTTTCAGCCCGTTAATAATCAAACCGTAAATTGGGTTTCCTGACGCAAAAGCCAGACCACGAAAAATATCATAGTCCACAGAACTGAAAGCTTCAGCGGTATCTTCCACGTTTTCTTTTTCCGCCAGAATTTCCAATGATTTTTCAGGATTGTTCTTAAATGCCGTGCGGATAAAGATAGCGGCAATATTGGTTCGCACAGCTAATAAGTTGTCAATCAACTGGGGAACACGATCATGATCAAGACGCGCCAAAGTTTCCAGAATATTAAGACCGGATGTTTCCCAGAAATTATTAACCTTGGTTGGTTTACCATGCTGAATAGTCAACCAACCATCACGGGCAAGGCGCTGCAATACTTCACGCAAGGTCGTACGGGTGACACCGATCAATTCAGATAATTCACGTTCTGCTGGCAGTATGGAGCCGGGTGGAAAGCGATTATTCCAAATACTTTCAATGAGATACTCTTCCGCGAAACTCGCAGGACTTTGAGCCTTAATTACCATAATTTTAATTATTCCAAAGCAGTTTTCTTGGCTAATAATAGCGGTTGATGATACCAGAATGTGCTTGCCCGACATAGTTACCTGGTAAATAAACCGTGAAAGAGTGAAAGGGTTCATAAAAAATGCGATCATTGGTAGATTAATTATTCGCTAATGCCCTTAAATTGCTATCGCATTGAGCGTACAATACCGCTCCGATATGTTTCTATAGTGGTCGTTTTGATTTATCGCTACTTAGATTTTTTCTACATATCCACAAAGAGGAATATTAATAATAATGGAAATCAGTCTCCAACGCGCAGTGGTGAAGAACTTTCTCGGCAATTCGCCGGATTGGTACAAACTGGCTATCATTGTTTTTCTGATTATCAATCCACTGGTCTACTTCTTTATCAGCCCTTTTGTTGCCGGCTGGATGCTCGTCGTTGAGTTTATCTTCACACTAGCAATGGCATTAAAATGTTATCCTCTGCAACCTGGAGGATTGCTCGCTATTGAAGCAGTCATCATTGGAATGACTTCGCCAAAACAAATAGGTCATGAAATTGCCAACAATCTGGAAGTCATTTTATTGCTGATTTTCATGGTTGCGGGCATTTACTTCATGAAACAATTATTGCTGTTTGTTTTTACAAAGCTGCTACTGAGTATCCGCTCCAAGAAAATGCTGGCACTGGCATTCTGTCTGGCGAGTGCTTTCTTATCCGCTTTCCTTGATGCCCTGACTGTAATTGCTGTTGTCATCAGTGTTTCAATCGGGTTTTACGCCATCTATCACCGATTCCTTTCCCACAACGGCAGTTCTGAACTGAATGATGATAAGTACATTGACAGTGAGGATAAAAGACAGACGCTGGAACAGTTCCGGGCATTCCTGCGCAGTCTGATGATGCATGCGGGGGTTGGTACTGCACTGGGCGGCGTGATGACTATGGTTGGTGAACCCCAAAACCTGATTATTGCCAAACATGTTGATTGGGATTTTGTCACATTCTTTATTCGTATGTCGCCAGTCACCATTCCTGTGTTTATTTGTGGCTTGCTGGTCTGTTTGCTGGTTGAACATTTTAAATTATTCGGTTACGGTGCTGAATTGCCTGAGCGTGTTCGCTCTGTTCTGGAAGATTACGACCAAAAAGCCAGTGAAAAACGTACCCGCCAAGAAAAAGCCCAGCTTGCTATTCAAGTATTAATCGGCATCTGGCTGATTGCCGCCCTGGCTTTTCATTTGGCTGAAGTGGGTTTGATTGGCCTATCAGTCATTATTTTAGCGACTGCATTCTGTGGTATTACCGAAGAACATGCGTTAGGTAAAGCATTTGAGGAAGCCTTACCGTTTACTGCCCTGTTGACCGTGTTTTTCTCTGTGGTTGCCGTCATTGTTGACCAACAACTGTTTACGCCATTTATTCAATTTGTCTTGCAGTCTTCACCCGCTTCACAGCTTTCCTTATTCTACCTGTTCAACGGATTGCTCTCCACGGTTTCTGATAACGTTTTCGTCGGTACGGTTTACATTAATGAAGCGCTGAACGCCCTGAAAAGTGGCCTGATTTCACAACAGCAATACGAGTATTTGGCCGTTGCTATCAATACAGGAACTAACTTACCATCCGTAGCAACCCCTAATGGACAGGCCGCTTTTCTGTTCCTGCTAACGTCTGCCTTATCTCCATTGATCCGTCTCTCTTATGGTCGCATGGTAATAATGGCCTTGCCTTATACCATTGTGATGACACTAGTGGGTCTGTTGTGTGTTGAATTCTGGTTAGTGCCAGCCACTGAATATCTCATCAAACTTGGTTTGATCACCCCACTATAATTGGAGACTGAATTTATCGTTATATCCTGCCGGATGGTGTGGTTTTGCACAATAACCCCGTTATTTATATTGAAAAGATGGGAAGAAAAAAAATGTTTCAATTTTTAAATCAGAGTTCCCAAGGGCGAGGCGCATGGATATTGATGGCGTTGACAGCTCTTATCCTGGAAGCGACAGCACTCTATTTTCAACATGTGATGCAGTTACAGCCTTGCGTAATGTGCATTTATGAGCGTGTTGCGTTGTTTGGTATTCTAGGTGCGGCGCTGCTCGGTGCAATCGCACCTAAAACGCCTTTGCGCTGGTTGGCGATCCTGTTGTGGATTTATAGCGCATGGCAAGGATTACAACTGGCATGGGATCACACCATGATGCAGTTATACCCTTCTCCGTTTAATACTTGTGAATTTCTTGTCCAATTCCCATCTTGGTTACTGTTGAATGATTGGCTACCCTCGGTGTTTCAGGCGTTTGGGGATTGTTCGATGAAACAGTGGGGATTTTTAACGCTGGATATGCCGCAATGGCTGATTGGCATTTTTGCCGCTTATCTGCTGGTGAGTATATTGGTGTTAGTGAGCCAATTTTTTCGGACTCAGGATAGATCTTAAGAGTAAAAATTTGCCCCCAAAGGAGTCGCTAAAGGCTCCTTTAATACCTTTCCTATATTCAGTTCTCTATCACCATAATAAAAAACGCGATCTGTATTGCAGATTATAAATCAGAAAAAACGAAAAGATAAATTTTACTGATTTATAGGCTGAAAAAATGGTAGACTTTTTAAGTCGAAAAAATATTTTATAAAACAGTTAGATAAAATTAGAGTGTTCCCCGTAAGCACGGGGATAAACCGCACGGTAGCCACAACGATTTAGTGTTTCGTTGGTGTTCCTACCAATTTAACAACCTTATGCCACACTCGAAATTTCTACTGACTTTCCGCTGTAATACTTTCTTTCAGTAATGTGTGATTCACGGCATATTTTGCTTGCCATGCTTTAGGGTTGATTAAATAATGTTGCCGGAAACGTTTAGAAAAATGACTTGGGCTGGAATAACCCACTGCGGCAGCAACCTCAATGACATTCATCCCTTTCTTCAATAAATCTTCCGCTGTGGTCATACGAACGTTTTCCAGATATTGATGGAAGGTACGGAAAACAACCGCCCGGAATCCCTCTTTTAATTTCCGCTCATTCAACCCCACGGCTCTTGATAACAATTTTATGGTCCAGGGGTAATGATAATCGTTATTAATTATTTTTATCGCATTATAAACAGCACGGCGCTGCAATCCGCTAATCACATTATATTGGCAATCATAAATTTGAGCTGCCACACAAGCGAGTATTTCTAACGCCTTTGCCTTTAAATAGACCTTTCTGACACTCCCGTTTAATTGACATTCTTCTATTTGATTCACTATCTGCATAAAGGGGGGATAGATAGGGCAAGCCATCATCAAGGCATCACTATAACTCGCGTTTTTCTCAAAACCAGCCGTTAACCTGGTAAACGATGGTAACTCCTGAGCTTCAATTTCGTTCAGAGAAAAACGGATATCGAGAATATGCCAGATTCCGCAGCCAAAGAAATTCATACCCCGCGTCATCGTAGGCGAATAAAAAAATACCATTGTTCCCGGATTAATATCTAAAACCTCGCCATTCTCAATTGCCATTTTCCCCTTGCCACTGAGAACAAAAGCTATTGACACTGTTGGCGGTCCTTCACAATATTCTGTAAAATCTTGGCTTAACTCAAGATGGATACGGTTGATGTGAATTCCATCAGAAAGCTCCTCGGTCAGCAATAAAGGCGTTGTGTTATTTTCCTCTGCTGGCGAATGCCTATTATTGCAATGGCCCGCCGTGAAAACCCCCAATGTCTCGCTATAGATCGTCTTCATGAAATCCTCTGTAAAATTAGCATCAGACACCAATCATTTCAAAAAAAAACGCTTTCCAAAATAAAAACAGCATGTTGTGCGTGTTAAAGACATTATTCTTTTATTTTATATATTTATATACAGATGTGAATATCACGCAATTTATCATTAATGAGAATCATTATCAATAGTACGTATCGCGCTATTTTTGTCCCTATCCCGTTAGCTCTTCTTTTCTATTCCAGTTAATTTCACCAGATATGTTTCCAGGTTTACCATACTTGTCTGGTTTACCACATTTGATCTTTTTAAAACATGATTTGGAAAGGCATAAAGAGTATTTATGAAAAAAAAATATGCTAAAGCGTCTGCCTTATGTTGTCTGATTTCACCTGTTGTGGCCTGGGCGGAGCATTCACCCGAAGCCACAGAAGATGTTTTGATTGTGACGGCCAACAAACAGGCAGAAGCATTAAATAAAGTTAATGGCAGCATTTTGGTAAAAACTGGCGAGGAACTTGAGCAAGCGGGTATCACTCAGGTACAGGATCTTGAGCGCGCTTTCCCTGGCTTACAAATCCGCTCTCGCGGTAACCGAACCTATTCAGCAACCACAATTCGGGGTATCAGTTCACCCGATTACTATTCACCTTCCATTCGCATTTATGTTGATGGTGTTCCTCAGGATCACCAGTTTCTGACACAAGAGTTAATCAATGTAGAACGTGTAGAATTATTACGTGGTCCGCAAGGCACTTTATATGGTGGCAACGCTCAGGCCGGTGTTATCAATATTATCACCCGTTCTCCGAAAGAAGGTCCCTGGCTTAACCTTTCTGGTCATTATTCCAAGTTAAAACAAGGCGGTTCCTTCAGCGGTTCAATGCCGCTTATTGAAGACATGCTTTATGGCAGCATGAGTCTACGCTGGGTAAAAGAGCCAGGACAAATTGATGCACCAAATCGCGGTGATAAAAATATTGATGCCAGCAAGACCTGGCTCGGTAAAGGAAAGCTAACATTTGCACCAGAAGATTCTCCTTTCAGCGCTGAACTTAGCTTTGCTCATGAAGATCTCAATTCACATGAAGAGCTTTATTTAACCGACGAACAGTTCCGGCAGAAAAAATATGATGGCCCTGTCCCGGATTTAACACGGCGCGTCAACAGTTATGCCCTCAAAGCAGAATATGATTTTGGCAACAACGTATTAACCAGTGTCACCGCCTATCAGGATCGCGATATTTTCCGTGATTTTATCGGGGGTAAATGGAAAGAAAAACACCACGCCACAACCCAAGAGTTGCGTTTAAATTCCAGCTACTCAAATGGGATTACCCATGTTCTCGGTGGCTGGTTCTCAGATGAAACTAACAAACATTATACTCGCTATAATGATGCGCATAACAAAATCAAAGGAAAATCGCTAGCCCTGTTCGGTGAGGTTAAATTACCCATTGCGTCTCAATGGGACCTTACCCTTGGTGGTCGTTTATCACATGAAAAATCTCAGATCAATTATTCAGGATCTGACATCATGAAGATTGACGCTTTTGATAACCAGGTTTCCAGCAACGAATTTATACCTAAAGCAGCTCTGGGCTGGCAATTGACACCTGATAGCCGTTTCTATCTCTCTGCCACCAAAGGATACAAACCGGGCGGATTCAACAACATCGTTTCTTCCATCAATAATAGAAAGCCTTATGATACCGAAACCTCAGGCAATTATGAGTTCGGTTGGCATACCTCGTTCTTTAATAACGCAATGACATTAAACAGTGCGGTTTACTACATCCGTTCCAAAGATAAGCAGATCTATGTTGGACCTATGGGGGGGCAATTTATCCGCAACGCCGGAAAAGCAGAAAGTAAAGGTATTGAACTGAACAGCCAGATTAAGCCAATGCAAGGGCTTAGACTTTCTCTTGGTGGTAGCATAGGTAAGTCAAATTTCACTGATACAACACGTGGCGTAAGTTATAAAGGCAAACGCCTGCCTTATGCACCCGATGTCATGCTTAATGCAAGTTTCGACTATCTGATTGATCAAACATTGTTACCGGGTAACCTCTATTTCAATGCCGCCACTCGCTATTATTCAAAAAGCTACTTTGATGAAGCGAATACCCTTGAACAAGGGGGATATACTCTCTATGACGCGTCACTCAGTTTAGAAATGGATCATGGCATCAATGTCAAACTTTATGGCGAAAACTTAGGTAACAAACAGTACCGTGTCTCTAGTTTCCAGCTTATGAACGGTACGCACAGCATGATAAGTAAGGGCTTGAATGTGGGGCTGGATGTGAGCGTTGCACTATGATGCACAATACCTCACATCGCCGTCACATCTCGTTACTACTTTTGACTTTGGCGGGTGTTTACACCATCCAAAGTACCATTGGTATGTTAACGTTACAAAGCATGCCGGCATTTCTACGCAACCACGGTGTTACCCCAGATAAGATAGGGTTACTCTATCTATTGATGCTACCTTGGGCATTTAAATTCCTCTGGGCTTCCGTTGTAGAACGCTATCGCAAATCAGGTTCGGGGGATACTCACCCCCGCCGTCTCATGCTCTGCGGCAATCTGTTAATTGTCCTGCTTTTTGGTTCAATATCATTGGCAAAACCTGCTGAACATATGCCGCTCATTATCGCAGCTCTGTTTCTGATTACGCTGTGCCTGACTGTGGTAGATACCACCACGGATGGTCATGCTATTGACCGATTATCACCACAGCATCGCCCCTGGAGCAACGTCATGCAGGTTGGGGGCAGTTATCTGGGGGCTATGATCGGCAGCGGCCTGTTTTTATATCTTACTTCACTGTATGGCTGGCACATTGGGGCAGGTATGTTAGCTATAGCGATCCTATTAATGTCGCTGCCTGTCTTGTTCATTCGGAAAACGCAGGGGCAGGTAGAATCAAATGGGTCAAAAACGCCAAGTACAGCATCTTCAAATCTATCTCAAAAACCATCGTTAAAGGATGCGTTACGCCGTACTCCGGTTAAACAAGCGCTGATGTTAATACTGTTGTGTATGATTGGGACACGCCTGTCACTCGGTATGCTCTCCCCATTTTTAGTCGATCGCGGCGTAGACTTGACCCAATTAGGCATCATTGCTGCCAGTGGGGGGGCATTAGCCGGTTTATCCGGTGTCCTGCTTGGTGGCATCGTGGTACGTAAGTTAGGTGCCATCCAGACATTATCGGCGGTAATGCTGCTTGAATGTCTGGTATTAGTCAGTATTTTTTGGCTTGCCCAACAACCAGAAACTCCCCTATCCCTGCTTTCAGCCGCATACGTTTTTATTACGTTAATCACCGCCACCAAATTTGTTGCCCTGTATACCCAAATGATGTCTCTGGCGGCAGGCATACAGTCTGGTGTGGATTTCGCGTTGATGCAATCCGCAGATATGAGCATTGCGATCATCTGTTCAATACTGGGTGGATTGATTGTGACCAAAGCAAGCTATGCCTCTCTTTTCGCGCTTGCATCACTCTTCACTCTCGCAGGCTTGTTCTGGACATTACGTAAGCGCCACGATTTCCAAAAGGAAAACACCTATGCTCAGTAATGACCCTTCTGTTCAAAACTCTCCCGAGCAGCGTGCAGCTGACGCCGGTGTCATTAAGACATTGTGGGCTATGATGCGCCCATACCGCACGCTGAGTTATGTTGCCATTGCACTGGCGGTTGTTTCCGCAGGCTTGCAAATACTGCCGGCGGCAATTGCCGGTCTGATTACCCAATCTCTCTATGACGGGCAATATGACGCCTTACTGAATTACGGCATCATGTTATTAAGCTTTACCTTTGCCGCTATGCTGACTTTCAGTGGTTCAACGTTTGTTGCTCATTTGATCGCTGCCGATGTTCAGGCTGATATTCGTCGTCATATCAGCAATAAATTGAAGTCTGTTCCCTTGGGCTTCTTTATGCAGACTGACAGCACTGAAATAAAGAAGATGATGCTAGATGACGTCGAACAGCTTGAAGATGGTATTGCCCACATTATTCCAGAAATGTCAGCAACCGTGTTCGGCCCATTGATTGCATTGGGTGTGATGTCAGCCATTGACTGGCGATTAGCATTGGCCGCTTTCGCCCCAACATTGGGTGCCTGTTTATTATTCATCTATATTCAGATGAAAGTTCAAACTACGACTCAGCGTTTTTACGCCGCCCAAAATCGTATTGCTTCGACAATGGGTGAAGTTATCAACGCAATTCCTGTAGTGAAAACCTATTCCGGCGGCAATATTGCACTACAGCGAGCGGAAGACGCATTTACCGCGCTGACGCGAATTATTGATGTTTGGATTGAGAAAGTGCAGGTTAAATCCAGCCGGTTTTTTGTGCTGTCCAGTGCTAATTTGCTGTTTGTCCTCCCTTTAGCGATCGGGTTATTTAACCGACAAGAGATCACTTTATTTGAGTTCACTTTCTTTATTCTGGCTGCTATGGCATTCGGCAATATTGCGTCATCCATGTTCTCTGTGATGACACGTTTGCAGCAGCAAGAGGCGTTAATCACACGTTATCGTTGGCTAATGAATCAACCTGAATTAGCGCCATGTACTCAAAGCCAGGCTCCTGCCGATCATACTGTGACTTTGCATAATGTCAGCTTTTCCTATCAGGATAAGCAGGACAATGCCTTAAATAACCTCTCATTTTCCGTCCCTGCCGGCAGTTCACTCGCTCTGGTCGGCGCCAGTGGTTCTGGTAAATCCACGATAGCCAGCCTGATTGCCCGTCTTTGGGACCCTCAACAAGGCAAAATTACTGTTGGGGGAGTTGATATCCGCAACATGGATGAACCCACGCTGCGTAATAACATCTCTTTTGTGTTCCAGCGGGTGTTTCTGTTCAACGATACGATAGCCAATAATATCCGCCTGGCCCGTCCTGATGCTTCACCAACAGAAGTTGAAGCGGCGGCCCTCGCAGCACAAGCCCATCAATTCATCCAACAGTTACCACAAGGCTACAACACCGTGATTAACCACGGTATCAGCTTGTCTGTAGGAGAAAAACAGCGTATCGCCGTTGCCGCCGCTATCCTGAAAAACGCCCCCATTCTTGTATTGGATGAAGCCACCGCCTATGCCGATCCCGAATGTGAAAAAGAGATGCAACAAGCACTCAATGCGTTATGCCGCAATAAGACAGTAATTGTTATCGCCCATCGTCTGCCAACCATCCGTCACCTTGATCAAATACTGGTTCTGGATAAAGGACACATCGTTGAGCAAGGCACCCATGATGAACTGGTTGCACAGCAAGGCGCGTATGCCAAACAGTGGGCAGCCTGGCGGGGAGAAAAGACCGGAACAGGAGTAAATTAATCATGGGATTATTTCATCGTCTCCAACAACATCTGTCTGCAAAGCTACAACGGGTCTGGTTTGGTGGGTTGTTATATAAACAACTTGATACCATTGCGATTATGGCTCAACTGGCTATCGCCGCCTGGGCTATCACTCATCTGGAGGAAAATCATCTGCAAGAAAGCGGCAACGCTATGCTGCCACTTATCACGCTGACACTATTAGTTGTTTTACTGTTGCTGCGGTTCGCTTTCATGTCTCGCGCATTACGTAAACTCACCATTGCCGCTTATGGGTTGGGAATAGAAATCCGTCGCGCTTTGCTACAACGGCTTGTCAGTATGTCCGTAGCGACAATTCGCGGATTAAGTGCCGGAAAAATAGCCCTGACGTTATCCGAAGATGTGCAATGGCAGGAAAATCAATCAGCCTATACCACCCCACAAATCACCTGCCAGATTATGATGCTGGCGCTTATCTATCTGACTTTATTCTGGTTCGACTGGGTAGTTGCGGGCTGTGCCCTGTTAGTCTTGATGGTTGGATTACTGATCCTGGGGGGTATCCGGCAAAAACTCAATGAAATACTGCGTCGCCGGGCAGCGATGATGGCTGATGTCTCCGCATCAATCGTAGAATATGCTCAGGGCATGGCTTTTATTCGCGCAGCGGCTGCGACCACAACGGTAGAACAACGTTTTGACCGGGAAATTGAACAACTACGTGCCGCATTCCGCCGTGGCATATTCAAAAGCATACCGTTGCTGAGTCTGTTCTACATCATTATTGATACCAGCGTGGTGGTTGGCATTCTGGCGGGAGCTTTACGCTTTAATGAAGCACTCACTCTTCCTGAGATGCTGATCACTATTCTATTGTTGTTCGCCACGATTACCCCTTTACGCGGGATCATTCCCCTGCTCAACGTGACCGCATTGACACAAGTCGGTGAAACACATATTGCCGAGATAGAAGCGATTGCAACGCAAACTGCCGGGCCATTAGCCGCACCAAACAAATATGATGTCGAAGCTAACAACATCTCATTTAGCTACCCGGGCACTCACCAGCCCGCTATCCAAAACGTGTCATTTTATGCACCACAAGGCAGTATGACCGCGATTGTGGGGCCAAGTGGCAGTGGTAAATCCACGCTGGCCTACTTATTACTCGCTTTCTATCAACTGGATAAAGGTGAAATCCGTTTGGGTGGAAACCCTATTCATCATTACCAGACTCAAGCGCTGTACGACACCGTCACAATGGTATTCCAGGAAACCGCACTCTTTCAGGATACTGTCGCCAACAATCTCCGTTTGGGTGATCCGAATGCGACGCCGTCAGCGCTGGAACAGGCTGCCCGCCTCGCCAGAATTCACGATACGATTATGGCATTACCGCAAGGGTACGATACACCTTTAGGTGTGGATGGCGGTACGTTGTCTGGCGGGGAGCGCCAACGGCTCGCCATTGCGCGCGCGATCCTAAAACAGTCCCCAGTGCTATTCCTGGACGAGGCAACTGCGTCGTTGGATCCCGAAAATGAGCAATTGATACAAGAAGCCTTTGATTCTCTCACTCAGGATAAAACCGTTTTTGTTATCGCTCACCGCCTGAGCACGATAACCCGTGCTGATCAAATATTGGTCATGGATCATGGAACCCTCTGTGATAGCGGTACACATGATGAATTACTGAAACGTTGTCCACTTTACCAATCCCTTTGGAAAAATCACCTTGGCTCAGAAGAGCATTGGCACTTACATCCCAGTATTCACTTAAATAAGGTGTAACACTTCCAATTGATTTATCAGGTACTGTCATTTTATAGGATTTACTCATGCACACGGACCTTCTCTCTCCTGATTCATTGCGCCAGCTTATCGCTGGCCTGTTTAATCAAAAACATATTTTGGTGGGCGATCATGACGATTTAATCCGCAATGGGCTGGATTCAATGCAAATCATGGCATTGCTGAACCAGTTTAGACGTCAAGGACATCGTGTCACCCTGCGCGAGCTTTACCAAAAGCCAACACTGCATGCCTGGAGCCAGCTTCTGCAACGCTATGCCCCTGTCACCCACACAATCCCCCAAGAGACAGCGCCACTGCCACGGATTGCTGATGCTCGCCCATTCCCATTGACGGCGGTACAACATGCTTATTTTGTTGGGCGTTCACCGGCGCAAACGTTGGGGGGCGTGGGTTGTCATTTGTATCATGAGTTTGAGGGGATCGGGCTGGAGCCTGAACGACTGGAAGCGGCTATTCACATGCTGATCCAGCGGCATCCGATGTTACGTGTGCGTTTTTTGCCGGATGGTCGCCAGCAAGGTATGACCCGTGCTTACTGGAAACAATTAACGGTTCATGATCTCCGCCATCAGTCAGTTGATGAACAGCAACAAACGCTGGACAATATACGCGAACAACTCAGCCATCGCGTATTACGGGTTGAAGAAGGGGAAACATTTGATCTTCAACTTAGCCTGTTTGGTAATAATCAACATCGGCTGCATGCCAATATCGACCTGCTGATCATGGATGCCGCCAGTTTTAGTCTGTTCTTTACCGAACTGGCGGCATTAATTGCCAAACGCAGCCTGCCTGCTATTTCTTCTGACTATGATTTTTGCAGTTACCTGACACAATATCAGACTCAATTTAAGCAGGCCCGACAGGAAGCAGAGGCATTCTGGTGTCACCGATTAGATACCTTGCCACCTGCCCCCCAACTTCCGCTGGCCAAAGATCCTTCCCTGATAAAAAATGTCCGGATCCAACGCAGATGTTTTCGTTTATCGCCTGAACATTGGGAACGTTTTAAGCAACTCGCGCAACAAAATGGCGTGACGCCAACGATGGCATTGGCGACGGCATTTGCCGCTTTATTGTGTCGCTGGAGCAATGCAACACGCTTGTTGTTCAACCTGACGCTATTTGACAGAGTTCCGCTACATAACGCGGTTGATAGCATTCTGGCCGATTTTACTAATATTCTGCTGTTGGACATTCCTGGTGATAATTTACCGTTCTGCCAACTGGCTCAGGATGCACAAGCAACATTTACCGAAGCTTACGAACATCGTCATTGGTCTGGTATCGAAGTTCTGCGTGAACTCAAGAAGCGGGGCAACCACCCACATGGTGCACCGGTTGTGTTTACCAGCAATTTAGGTCGGCCTTTATATGGTGAGAATACGGGTGATGTCCTGGGAAAACCGAGCTGGGGAATATCACAAACACCGCAGGTATGGCTGGATTTTGTTGCCTTTGAACATGAAGACGCCCTGAATATCCAGTGGGACAGCAACGACGAACTTTTCCCTGCCGGCTTGATGGATACGTTATTCACAACCTATCAGGGGTTGATTGAGAACCTGACGGAAAACGCGACACAATGGCACGAAAAGTTACCGGATCTGATGCCTGAGTCGCAATACCGTCTGCGACGCCAAATGAATAACACGGTTGAACCGTTACCCAATGCCTTGTTACATGAAGCGGTGTTTATACAAGCAGAACAGACCCCCAATGCTGTCGCTTTAATGACTCAGCACGAACAAATGAGTTATAGCGAACTCAGCCTGGCCGCCCGCCGATTAGCCGCCGGATTGCAAAAAATATCGGTTATGCCGGGCGATCGTGTTGCTGTTAGCATGGAAAAAGGCATCGGACAAATTGTCGCTGTACTGGCTGTACTTTATGCCGGTAGTGTTTATGTTCCGCTTCCCGTGGATCAGCCACTAAACCGACGTCGGGCTATCTGTGAAAGTGCCGGAATCAATGTCGTTATTATTGATCCTAAGCAGCAAAACAATGCTTGGTCACAGGATATACATTGCATTTCCTGGCATCAGGATGAGCTGTTATTGCCCTTAACACACAGGGTTGAGCGCGCGGTGACTGATCCGGCTTATATCATTTATACCTCTGGTTCAACCGGTATGCCAAAAGGTGTGGTGATTAGCCATCAAAGCGCACTGAATACCTGTCTGGATATCAATCGGCGTCATCAAGTGCAACGCCATGACCGTTTGCTGGCACTCTCCGCCCTGCATTTCGACCTCTCTGTTTATGACATTTTTGGCATTCTCAGTGCCGGAGGTGCGCTGGTATTAGTTAATGAAGCACAACGCCGCGATCCATCAAGCTGGGAAATGCTGATCGAGCGCCATCACGTTACGTTGTGGAACAGTGTACCGGCACTGTTTGATATGTTGCTGACCTATTGTGAAGGAATGGAAGTTGATACACCGAAAACGCTGCGTACTGTGATGTTGTCCGGGGATTGGATCGGTTTGTCGCTGCCTGAACGTTACCGTGCATTCAATCCTGAGGGTGTATTAAGCGCAATGGGAGGCGCAACGGAAGCGGCTATCTGGTCAAATGAATATATTGTTAAGGACGTTGACCCACAGTGGCGTTCTATCCCTTATGGTTATCCTCTCGCCAACCAATGTTACCGTGTCGTGGGTGAAGATGGCCGTGATTGCCCTGACTGGGTTGTTGGTGAACTGTGGATTGGTGGTGCCGGTGTAGCGCCAGGCTATTTTAATGATGAAGAACGCACGGCGGCCCAATTTGTTATTGATCAGGGAGAACGCTGGTATCGGACTGGAGATCTGGGTTGCTATCACCCCGAGGGCTGGCTTGAATTTATGGGGCGCCGTGATAGCCAGGTGAAAATCGGGGGTTACCGGATTGAGCTGGGAGAAATTGATGCCGCCCTCAGTCAAGTCACTGGTATCAGTAAAGGTGTTGCCTTAGCACGTGGTGAAAAAGAAAAGTCTCTGGTGGCATTCCTGGAGTTGGAAGGTGATACTTTATGCCAACGCATAAATCGTGCGCCACAATTACCCACGCACTATCGTGATCTGTTCCCGGCAATGCAGGTAATAACCGATGATAATCATAAACATCATGACGAAGTTGCGCTATTCCTGCTTGAACACCTGTCGCATCACGGCATTACATTTACTTCACCGCAATCGCTCGCCGATTGTCTGAAACACTATCAACCACTGCCGGAATACCATCACTGGTTTGCCCGTATGCTGGCGCATCTTTGCCAGTGCAAACTCTTGGCTGAACCTGCACATCATCTCTATCAGGCCGGATTGCCATTCACCTCATTCAGTCATGAAGCAAAATCTATTCCTGCACGCTGGCATTCTACGCTGCGTCATATTCTTACCGGACAGCAGGCCGCCGTCACATTACTTGATGATCCGCAATTTGCACCGGAGCAACAACTCTTTATCCAACCAGAAACCCCGCAATGGCTGACAGGATTGCAACAGGTCATCATTGCCCTTTCCCAGCGGTTACAACGCCCCGTTACTTTGATGGAGTTCGATGCCCGCAGTGGTCTCTGTGCTCAGTGGCTGGCAGAACATATTACTGACCAACATCTGTCTTATATCGGCTTTGAACGTTCTCAGGCGCTGATTAACCAGATGCAAACAAGGTTAAGTGGCTATACTCACACATCAGTACACTATTGGTCTGAGAAAAATAGTCCCGAATCGCTACAACATCAGGCAGATATCATCCTGCTAAACAATGTATTACACCGCGAAGAAGACCCAGCAAGTTTCATCAGAACATTACTTCCACTGGCACAACCGGGTGCGTTGGTATTGGCAATGGAGTTGCAACAAGCATCTCCTATTTCCCTGATTACAGCTGAGTTACTTTCACCGCAAGGTATTCAGTTACGTTCTGCATCAGAGTGGTTATCTCTTCTTCCATTGCACGCGGAAACACCGATTACCCTCGGCAATCTGAATGTGCTGTTGATGCAAACAAGTGACAACGTCACCATACCTGATCGGGAAAAAATCAAATCCGCGCTGGCACAACATTTGCCAGGCTATATGATCCCACAGCGCTTGCATGTTATTCCGCACCTGCCCCTGACACCTAACGGCAAAATCGACCGTAAAGCGCTGGCACAATCTCTGCAATTCGCCACAACATCCACCACAAAAACAGACACAGCGACGTCTCAGCCTGAAATAACTTTACTAAATGTGGTGGAGCAAACCGTTGGCGATAGTTGGCAACGCCTGCTGAATACTGAACAATTGGGCCGTCACAGCGACTTTTTCCAACTTGGCGGTGACAGCCTTTTAGCTACCCGTTTAATTGGTGAACTGGCACAACAAGGCCTTAAAGGCGAACTGGGTCACCTGTTCCGTCACCCGCAATTAGCGGCGTTTGCCTCAACACTGACTTATTTATCTGAAACTTCATCAGAAGCCGATGCAATTTCAGAAGAGCAAGATGAATATCAGCCGTTCCCATTAACCGAAGTTCAGCAAGCTTATCTGGTCGGACGCTACCCAGGTTTCGCTCTGAGCGGCATTGGGGCACATTTCTTTATCGAATACCGGATAGAACAGTTAGATGTTCAGCGCCTGAATCGGGTGTTAAATCGCCTGATCCAACGTCATCCGATGCTCAGGACGGTTGTGATTAACGGGCAACAACAGATATTACAAAATGTCCCGGCCTTCTCAGTTAAACAACACCGATTTGCTGATATTACTGAGGCAGACACCTTACGCGACCGCCTGTCACATCAAGTATTAGATGTCAGTCGCTGGCCGGTGTTCGATTTCCAACTTGCACAAGACAACAACCCTGTCTCCCGACTGTTTGTTAGTCTGGATAACCTGCTATTAGATGGGTTAAGTATGCAGATATTGCTGGCTGAATTAGAGCAGCTATATCTCAACGAACAGCACACCTTACCGCCACTGAAAGTGACATTCCGTGATTGTGTATTACGCCAGCAACACATGCCGGTACATCAGAGTTCCCTGCAATACTGGCAAGAGCGAGTGAAAACACTGCCATTGGCCCCGCAATTACCATTGCGTATGGCACCAGCACGTGTTCAAACCCCGCATTTTGTGCGCTATAGCGATCGGTTATCTGCACAGGAATGGGAGCAGTTAAAACAGCAGGCGGCCTCCCATCAAATAACGCCTTCTGCGCTCCTGCTTGCCGCTTATGCCGCCGTTCTGTCCGCATTCAGTACCAGACCGGAGTTAACCCTTAACCTTACCCTGTTCGATCGCCCACACTGGCATGAGGATATCAAACATATTCTGGGTGATTTCACCTCATTGTCACTACTGGCCTGGCATCCGGAGAAAAACTGGTTATCCAGTGCGCGTCGGCTGCAACAACAGCTATGGCAAGATCTGGATCACCGCCATATCTCAGCGATCAGAGTGATGCGCGAACTGGCACAGCGCCGTGGCCCTGATGCTGCCGTTATGCCCGTCGTTTTCACCAGTGCGTTGGGCACACACGAAGGACAATTCCTGTCACGTTCATCATGGATGAAACCGGTTTGGGGGATCTCGCAAACGCCGCAAATCTGGCTGGATCATCAGGTTTACGAATCTGATGATGAACTTTGCCTGAACTGGGACGCAGTCGAAGAATTATTTGAGCCACACCAGTTACAAAACATGTTTAACCGCTATATGGCGCTATTGCGCACCCTTGCTGCACAACCCGAAAGTTGGCGTTCAGCTTTGGAGCAACTGCTGCCACGCCAGCAAACCATGATCGTTGCAGATAATCCTGCTGTGGCTATTCCACGCGTAGAAGGAGCCGGGCCACAAATATGCCGTGAAACATGCAATGAAATTCAACGCCTGTTTTTATCTGTAACCCATTGTCCGATAAATGCACAACAAAACTTTTTTGAGGCAGGAGCCAGCTCGCTACAGCTCATCCAACTGCATAACAAATTACAAGATGCAGGCTTCCGGCATCTTGCTGTTACTGATTTATTTGCTTATCCGACGCCAGAGTCGCTCAGTTTGCGTTGCCGCAAAGAGGCCCAAAACGAAAATGACCGGTCAATCCCCCTTCGTCAACGTCAACAACAAAAGCGTCTGCAACAACGGGAAAAACGTCATAAAGGAGCTGCACAATGACTCACTTAACGCCTCACTACGATAATTGCGATCCCATCGCAGTGATTGGCCTTGCCTGCCGTTTTCCACAGGCACCCGATAGCGATACTTTTTGGCATAACCTGCAACATGGGATTGAGTGTACAAAGACACTTTCCCGTCAAACATTATTGGATGCCGGTATTTCTCCTGAACTCATTGATAGTGAAAACTTTGTCAATCAGGCGGCAATACTGGAGAACGCGGAACAATTTGACGCCTCGCTGTTTGGCTATTCGCGTCAGGAAGCAGAAATGCTCGATCCTCAACAGCGTCTATTCCTGCAGACAGCCTGGCATGCGCTTGAACATGCCGGTTATGCGCCACGTCATGTCCCGCTGAAAACCGGTGTCTTTGGTAGTAGCCGGATCAGTACCTGGCCTTCATGGTCACAGTTTGCGATGACCGATGCTGGCAAGGTGAAAGGGTTACAGGCGTTAATGAGTAACGATAAAGATTACCTTGCGACCCGGACTGCTTATAAATTAAATCTGAAAGGCCCTGCTCTCACCGTACAAACCGCCTGCTCAAGTTCACTGGTTGCCGTACATATGGCTTGTGAGAACCTGCGTTCCGGTGAGTGTGACATGGCTCTGGCCGGGGGTGTGGCGGTTTCTTTCCCACAAGAAAGCGGTTACTTGTATCAACCAGGGATGATCTTCTCACCTGACGGGCACTGTCGACCCTTTGATAGTCAGGCAAATGGCACCTACGGCGGCAATGGTGTTGGTATTGTCGCACTGAAACGTCTGAGTGATGCCTTACGCGATGGCGATCCCATCATGGCCGTGTTACGGGGCAGTGCCATTAATAACGATGGCAACGAAAAAGTGGGCTTTACGGCACCTTCGGTGAAGGGTCAGCGCCGTGTGATTAGCGAAGCATTACAACTGGCTGATGTCAGCATTGATGACGTCGGCATGATTGAAGCACACGGCACAGGGACACCACTTGGTGATCCCATTGAAGTTGATGCATTACGCACGGTATTCTCTGACCGCAGTGGGTCAGTACCGCCTTGTTATCTTGGTTCAGTAAAAAGTAACATCGGTCATCTCGATACTGCCGCAGGGATTGCCAGTTTGATCAAAGCGGTTCTGGCCGTCTGGCAGGGTTACATTCCCCCAACGCTCAATGTACAGCAACCCAATCCGGCATTACGACTGCAAGAAAGCCCGTTCAGGCTGGCAACACAAGGGCAACGTTGGACGCAAGAATTGCGTACCGCCGGCGTTTCTTCATTCGGCATTGGCGGCACTAACTGTCATATTGTGGTGCAATCATTGCCAACAGAATTACATCGTCGCCGTATTAACCATTCACCAACAGCACCGTTGCTGCTCTCTGCGGCTTCGGAAGCCTCATTGCGTCAATTGGCGCAACGCTACGCGACTGCACTCAATAATACCCCGGAACATGATACCGATCTGGCCTGGACTGCATTGCAGGGACGTGATCTTTCACTGCCCTGGCGTTTAGCGCTGACATTATCGCCACAAGATAGTGAAAAAAATGTGGAGAGCCTATCCGCTTTTGCGAACAATATCGCAACACCAAACATCTTTAGCGGGCAAACCAAAAATGAAAACAAGCAACTGTGGCAATTCAGCGGTCAGGGTTGTCAATGGGCTGGCATGGGAAAAGCCATGTATGCCAGTTCTCCTGTTTTCTCCGCGATGTTAGATCGTTGCTGTGCCGCCTGTACCACCGAATTAGCACTGCCACTAAAAGCCGTGATGTTCGGCGAGCATGATGCCGCCTTAGCGACCACCGAATATGCACAACCGGCCATTGTGGCTCATCAAATTGCGTTGGCAGCCCATTGGCGTGCACTTGGGTTAAAACCGGATTATGTCCTGGGGCATTCCGTCGGTGAATTCGCGGCTGCCGTGGTTGCCGGCATTCTCACACCTGAGCAAGTCATGCCACTGGTCGCGGCACGCGGCAAACTAATGCAAAGCTGTTCTCAAGGAGGAGCAATGTTGGCAATCTTTGCCAACGAAGAAGATATTTCTCCTTTTACGGATTCATTGTCTTTGGATCTGGCGGTTTGCAATGGCCCGCAACACTGGGTCTGGGCCGGTAAAGAGACAGAAATTGCTATCCTGACACAACGTCTGGAACAGCAGCAGATTCGTTACCAGCGCCTTGATGTTGCCTGTGCCGCACATTCAGCCATGCTTGAGCCTGTTCTGGCCGAATTTTCCCTGTATTGCAGCCGGTTACAGTCTGCATCGGGAGAAATTCCGTTCATTTCTACCTTGACAGCCAATCTGGCAGAGGATGAGCAATTAGGCGCACCTGATTACTGGCGTAACCATATGCGCCACACGGTACGTTATCATCAGGCCATTGAGTTTGCCCGCCAGCAAGGTGTTGCACTGTTCATGGAATTTGGGGCTGATGCACCGCTAACAGGGATCGGACGACGTGCCAGTCTGCCGCAGGAAACCTGGATTGCGAGTGCCTATCGTCAAAGCTCCCCAGAAGCCGATCAACAAACAGCTCTCGTACAGCTTTACTGTGCCGGTGCACAACTTGACTGGCCGCATCTCTTCCCATTCACCGGGGTAAAATGCCATGCCCCACTCTATCCATTTGATGAGCAGCATTACCGCTTCTCCGCAACCGAATTACCTGTAAGCAAAACCGAGCCGCTCTTAGCCAACACTAAGCTTGATGTCAATTCCCTGCTTGATCCTGCCATTGAACAAAACGCCGATGCAGCAATATTGCGGGCATTGTATACCGATGCATTGATATATCAGTGTCATGGGCGTGAGGCTGAACAAGGTTTCAGTGCCATCGACACGATTCGGGCTGGTCGGCTACAACCTTGCTGGCGTGCGTTGCTGGAGCAGTTATTAAGCCACTGTGTGCAGCAAGGTTATTATCAGGAAATTTCCGCGCCAACGGTAAGTAAAATATATCGTCCTTACCGTGCCTTGCCTTATGCCAGACGCCGGTTACTGGAGGCGGGTTTGTTCACGGCTTTCCCGGCACTGATTTATGCGGGGGAGCGCTTATTCGCGCTGTTGAGTGATCGTGCTGATCTGCCCCGTCAGTCAGTGGCATCCCGATCTGTGACAAAAACCTGGCTTCCTGCACCGCAGCCATGCCCTGATACTCACTATGCCCTGCATTGGCGCACAATAAATACCGCAAATATACCGGGATCTTCAACGCGCTATACCCTTCGCTCTTCAACCGCAAATGGCGGGGTGATTAATCATTGGCGTCAGGCTGGCATTCATTTACAGCCTGAAAACGGAAATCGGTTACTGCTGCTTGAAGGCAATGAGGTTACAGAATTATGTGATCAGGTTATTAGTGAACTAAAACGCGATGAAACAGCACCTTTAACCGTTGTAACCTGCTGTGCCCAACCAGAATCCACCTTATTAAAAGAAGATATCAACCCCGCCCAATACGCTATTTGGGCCTTGCTGCGGGTCGCGGTTGAAGAGTATCCCCACCGCCGCATTCAGGCAATTGATATCGCTGATATCTACGATACGGACGCGTTGTCATTAGCGCTTGGCTATCTGGATGCACGGAATTATGGACACCATCGCTGGCTGAGAGTACGCGGAAATCAAATCGCCGTGCCGGTTTTACAACGCCAGTCATTATCACAACCACTGGCACAACAACTGATATCGATTCCTCATCAGGGTTGGCACATTATTACAGGCGGAATGGGGGGTATCGGTCGCATTTCCATCCGTTGGTTGCTGGCTCAGGGCGCACGCAAGATTGCCGTGTTTGCCCGCCGTAAACATGCGGATTGGGATGATTTTGTGCAAGAATTGTCACTGAGTAGCGAATGTGAAATACGCTGGATTAACCTTGATGTCACAGATACACCCGCCTTACTAAATGCAGTGCAGGCTCTGGCACAAGAAGATCGTATCGCGGGCGCGATCCATGCCGCAGGCATTGCCGACCATACTCCACTGGCAGAACTTGAGCGTCAGCACCTGTCACACGTGTTATCCGTCAAGGCTCACAGCGCCACGGCGTTGCAAACTGCGCTCCAACAACATCATGCACAATATCTGCTGCTGCACGCTTCTGCCGCCTCAATGTTAGGTGCCCAAGGGCAGGGGGCTTATGCCATCGCCAACGCTTGTCTGGAATCTTTAGCGCTGACAGCACCAAATCAATTGATGGTTAAAACGTTGGTTTGGGGCGTTTGGGGTGGCATTGGTATGGCCAGCGACCGGCGGTTGGTAGAAAAACTGGCGCAGGATGGCATGTTACCGTTCAGCACAAATGAAGGTATCTGGCATCTCCATCAATCTCTGTACACCGTATCACCTTGCTATCTGGCCATGCGGTTAGATGAACATCACCCTGATATTTCGCGGCGCTTGCAGACTGATGTTCCCCCCATAATTGCAAAATCCGCATCTTCACTCCCTGCCGATAACACGCGGTATCTGGACAGTGAACAACGGCTTAACTGGCTGCGTCAGCGTATCGCAACTTTATTGCGCCTGGAACAGCCGGAACGTTTAGATCCACGACAGGATTTATTACAATTCGGTTTGGATTCCCTGCTATTCCTGGAGTTAAACGCGGCGATCCACCAGCAATTTGGCTTTAGATTGACCGCGGGTTTGGCTTACCAAAATATGACGCCAGAGGGGCTTAATACGCTCATTGGGGAGGCCCTGCCTGAGCAGCCTGTCATCTCATCCCAACCTGAGATAATTGTTGACAACTCCCGGCGCCACGCCCCCTTTCCTCTGACTCCCATTCAGCACGCTTACTGGATTGGTCGTACACAGGCCATTGATTTTGGGGGAGTCGCTTGTCACGTCTTATTTGAATGGGATCTGGCACTGGATAGCTTTGATATCCCGCGTTTTGAACAGGCATGGAATGCATTGATTCAGCGTCATGGCATGTTACGCATGATAGTCGATGAAGACGGGCAACAACGGATCTTGCCGGAAACGCCGTGGTATGTCCTGTCTCAGGCTGATTTGCGCACACGGGATGATACCGCCTGCGAACAGGCTTTGGCCCAGCGTCGTCATACCCTCTCCTACCAAGTACCACCGGCAGAACAGTGGCCGTTGTTTGACGTCTCTGTATCACTGCTACCGAATGAACGTTGTCGCTTACATATGAACCTGGATCTGTTGCAGTTTGATGTACAAAGTTTCCGGATCATGATGGACGATCTCCAACTCGCTTATCATCAACAACCTCTGGTCCCACAAGCATTCACTTTCCGCGATTATGTGATGGCAGAACATGCGCAACGTGAAAGTAAAGAGTGGCGGGCATCATGGGCATACTGGCAGGAACAACTACTTTCATTGCCGCCCGCGCCACGATTACCGTTGGAATCACGATTATCTCAACGTAACCAGCCTCAATTCACGACTTATGAAGGTCGGGTGGCGCAATCTGACTGGCAACATCTTAAACAGTGCTGGAAAAAATGGGGAGTCACACCTTCCGCTGGCCTGTTGACGCTGTTTGCCCATACTCTTGAATGGTACAGCCGTCACCCGCTGTTTACGCTCAACCTGACATTCTTTAACCGACAACCTTTCCATCCAGAGGTGCAAGAACTGATTGGTGATTTTACCTCAGTCATGTTGATGGATTTTGATTTACGCAAGACAACGTCCCTGCGTGCCAGCATGGAAAAAACCCAGGCTTTGCTCTGGCAACGGTTAAGCCACAGTCATGTCAACGGTGTTGAAGTGTTGCGGGAACTTGGCCGCCAACAAAATGGCGAAACCCAAAGCAGGCAGCCGCTGACACCGGTCGTTTTCACCAGTATGTTAGGGATGGCACAAGACGGTGTCGCTATCAAACAATCCATCACTCAATTACTGGGCGATCCGGTCTTTGTTCTGAGCCAGACGCCACAAGTCTGGTTAGATCATCAGGTCATGGAAGTCGATGGTGATCTGCTGTTTAACTGGTATTGCATGGATGATGTGCTAGAGGCAGGTGTTATCGAGTCGCTGTTTGCCGCTTATAACGCGCTGTTAGTGCAAATTTGCCACCAGCCTGAACGCATGGCGTATTATGATCTGCATACGCCACCGTCTGGTCATACGCGTTATGACTTCTGGCCGCAACACCCGGAATTGCGTCAGGCCGAACACTATCTGCGTACTAAACCTGAAATACGGCTGGCAGAAATTCAGCCTCGTCAGGACGATACACAAGGTTACAACCTATGGTTGGTTGCAGAAGATCATTTGCCATTATCACTGCCAGAACCGCGGGTTATCAACACCGATGCCTTACCGTTACCGACGCGGGCAGAACAACAAGCGTTTGAGCGCTCCTGGCAACATATTGAGCAACAAGCGTTATTTGGCCTGAGCCAGACCTTACTGCGCCATAACTTATTCACTGCTGCACAACAATATCACTCTCGTGAAGAGATTGAACAACGCTTACAACTGGCGCCACAGTATCAACGCCTGCTGACCCAATGGCTGACGTTATTCAATAATCAGGGGTTTATTGAAAAAAACGCTGACGGATATCGTTGCCTGCAACCACTTAGCCATGTTCCGGTCCCTACAGCAAAACTGGATGATGCAGTATGGTGTCAAACCATTAGTCGTTATGTCACAACCTGCATCGAACAACATGACTCCCTGCTTGCCGGACGTGGTAATGCATTGGAACTGCTGTTCGCCGAGAAACAAATCACAACCAGCCTCTACAGTGAGAATCCCGCATTACGTTGCCTGAACCAGGCTGCCGCTGAAATTGTCCGGCAATTGAGCCAGACATCCGAACATTTCTCTGTACTGGAAGTTGGTGCAGGAACCGGAGCAACCTCAGAGAAAGTACTGGCACACAATGCACACGCCATTCAAAGCTACCACTTTACGGATGTTTCACCGCTATTCCTGGATGATGCCCGCCAGTTACTCAATCATTACGGAGAAACGGTAAAATTTGCCCTGTTCGATATTAACCAGCGTATTGATTTTAGTCAGCACCCGGCATCCGGTTATGACCTGATTATGGCGGTTAACGTATTACATGATGCGATCCATCTGAGAAATACCCTGCGACGCCTCTCCCGTTTATTGAAAGCCGGTGGCGGGTTGCTGATTATTGAATCCACCAAACGCGAAAGTGCCATGCAACTCACCAGTGTCGGATTTATTGAAGGTATTAACGCCTGGGTTGACGATCGCGGTGGTGATCACGGTAATAGTGCATTGATGGAACTTGCAGGCTGGCGTCAGTGCCTGACGCAATCCGGTTATCGGGTTGCATTGGAATGGCCGGGGCAAAACGGGCCAGAACTGCATCAACAACTGATCCTGGCACGGGCTGAACAACAAGCTCGGCTTAATATCAGCGAAATAGCAGCCCGATTTTCCACCTTGCCTTACTCATTGCATATTCAACAGCAAGAGCAATTGCCGTTGATGGTGACAGCGAAAGAGAGCATGGTACAACCGTTAATCACGAAAACCGGACAACCAGAAACAGAAGATGCCCCGCTTCATGATATTGAACAACAAGTCATTGCGCTCTGGCGTTCACTGCTGCCTCAGTCAATACAGCGTCACAGTGACTTTTTCCAAAGTGGCGGAGACAGTCTGATTGCCACCCGAATGGTGGTGCAATTACGCCGTCAGGGTTACGAACAAGCCAGTCTGCAACAGCTATTCGAACACCCTGAGTTGAGTGAATTTTGTCGTACTCTGCGGGTAGCCGAAACCCGTTCAGCGCCACTTGCGATACCGCCTCAAACTGAACCGGCATCTGAGCAGATTTTGCCACTTACCGCACTGCAATACGCTTATTGGCTGGGAGAGAGCCAACTGTTCCAATTTGGTAACGGTATCGCGCATTTCTATGCTGAACTGGCTATCAACGGGCTTGACCTGCCTCGTTTCACCGCCGCCTGGAACCGTGTGATAAATCATCATGCGCAATTACGCGGTTATGTGAAGGAGGGGCAATATCGTATTTTGCCGGAAGTTCCCCGCTATACACCAACCGTCATTGATTGCCGTGACATGTTGTCAGATGAACGCGAGGCGCAACTGGATCATGCCCGCAACACGCTGCGTACTCAAGGCGTTCCCAGCGACAACTGGCCGCTGTTTGATTTAACCCTGTACCATACCGATGATCAGGCATATTTATTGCATTTGACCATCGACCTGCTGGTTGCGGATGGTAAAAGCCTGACGTTAATCTTGCGGGATTTACACCATGGGTATCAGGAACCTGACTGGCAGCCAGAGCCGCCGGCAGCAACGATTGGCGACTATATTCAGGCACTGGAGAATGAGAAAACCGGAGAAACCTGGCAACAAAGCCGGCAATACTGGCTTGATCGCTTACCTTCGTTGCCGGATGCGCCGGTGTTACCACTGCAAGATCACCCGTCACAGCAACTCGATCAACAGTGTCTGACCGGACATATCAGCCCACAACAATGGCAACGTTTGCAACAACGTGCCGCAGAATACCGCGTATCACCTTCACACGTGATGCTAACCCTATTTGCTCATGTTTTGTCCATATGGAGCAACAACGAGCATTTCACCATCAATGTCCTGCATGGTAACCGCCTGTTAATGCCTCAGTATTGCGATATGTTAGTCGGCAATCTGTCGACCACATCATTGCTGGAAGTGGATCTACGCAATATTACAGGGTTCAGTGATGCTGTAAGCCGGATACAACGGCAATGGCTGGCCGATCTTCAACATGCGCTGTTTGACGGGCAACGGGTACTCAGGGAGAAAAATCAACACCGCCACAACCTAAACGCCGGTATGCCGATTGTATTCAACGATACAACCGGTACAGCGGGCAAAGGGCCATCAGGGTTGGGAACACTCAATCTCTTTGGTGCGCAAACTCCCCATGTTTATCTCGACTGTATGTTAATTTCCGGCGCAGAAGGCGGCGTCACCCTACAATGGGCGATCTTGCCACAACTGTTCCAGCCTCAGGTTGCAGAAAACATGTTTGCCCATTATCAGGCTTGTGTTGTTGCCTTGCTCGAACCGGATTACCCGTGGAGCACCCCGCTGCCTGACTGGCTGCCAACAAACGATCGCGCTTTGTGCCAGAACAGTAATGCGACAAAAACCGTTTTTCCATCGCATACGCTCTGCTCGCTCATTGAACAGGCAGTAAATCGTTATCCTCAACGTACTGCGGTGGTCGATACCTCGCGTCAGATCGACTATCGCACTTTGTGGTCACACAGCCTGACACTGGCGGCTCATCTGCAAGCACAGGAAAATCAGGCTTCATCCCTGATTGGTGTGGTCATGGAAAAAGGCTGGGAACAGGTTGTCGCCGTTCTTGCCATTGTATTGGCAGGGCGGGCTTATCTGCCTATTGATGCCAGTTATCCGCAACAGCGGAGCCATCAGTTATTGGCATCAGGGCAAGTTGATACCGTACTGACACAACCTAAGTTTGCTCAACAGATGAATTGGCCTGAGCATGTCCGCGTCATCTCTCTGGATGAAACATGGCTCAATAATTTACCCGTAACCGAAGAACAACGTTTATCTGTACAGCCAGAAGATTTAGCTTATGTTATCTTCACCTCCGGCTCGACCGGAAAACCCAAAGGCGTAATGATAGACCATCGGGGTGCTGTCAACACGATCCTTGATATTAATCAACGCATTGCACTCAATGAGCACGACAGCGTGCTGGCAATATCAGAGTTAACCTTCGATCTTTCCGTTTATGACCTCTTCGGCACGTTGAGCCGTGGGGCAAAACTGGTTATTCCCGCTCCTGGGGACACTAAACAACCTGACAAACTACTCGCATGGTTACAACAAGAATCGGTGACTGTCTGGAATTCCGTACCGGCATTTGTGCAACTGCTTGAGGAATATGCCCGAAGCTATTCTCCTTCTCCATATCCCCTGAATAGCCTGCGCTGGATATTGATGAGTGGTGACTGGATACCCACCCCTTTACCGGCAAAATTGTCTGCCCTTCACCCTGCGCTTAACCTGCTCAGTTTGGGCGGCGCAACCGAAGCATCAATATGGTCTATTGCTTATCCTATCGCACAGGTTGATCCTCATTGGTGCAGCATCCCCTATGGCAAGCCTTTAGCCAATCAGACTTTCTACGTGCTTAATTCAGCACTGTCACCTTGTCCGGTCTGGGTAACCGGCGAGCTTTATATTGGTGGACAGGGACTCGCCTTAGGTTATTGGAATGATACAGAAAAAACGCAACAAGCCTTTATCATCCATCCCCAAACGGGCGAGCGGCTCTACCGTACCGGTGATTTAGGTCGCTGGCGGCCAGACGGTAATATCGAATTTTTAGGGCGCACTGATCACCAGATTAAAATTCGTGGCTACCGGATTGAACCGGGCGAAATCGAGCATCGCTTATGTGAACACCCTGCGATACAACAAGCGATAGTTTTTGCACATACGACGTCAAACGGTGCATTGCAACTCGTCGCTGGCTTACGTTTAACCGGTACTGCGCCAGTCTCTGCCGAACTGTTACCGATACTGCCTCACTGGTTGCAGCAAACCTTGCCGGTTTGGATGTGCCCACAGCGCTTTATCATCCTCGATACGATACCCGTATCCGACAACGGTAAAATTGACAGACATACATTGATGACTCTGGTTGAAAAAGTGCAAGAAGGTGATTCAGCACCATCGGTGACTCTCAGCGCGACAGGACAAACGGTATTAAACCTTTGGGAATCAGTCTTAGAGCAACAAAATATTAACATACACGAGAGTTTCTTTACTCTTGGCGGGGATTCTCTGGCTGCAGTGCGATTAATGGTGCAAATCAATCAGACAGTTAATCGCCAATACCCCCTCAGCCTGTTGCAAACCTACGATACCGTACATTCACTGGCGGAATTTATTGAGCATCAACCAGAAAATATTTGTCAGGGCGTGGTACTGAACAAGGGAAACATTGAACAATCTGCCTTAGAACAATCTGCCTTAGAACAAGCTACCTTAGAACAAGCTACCTTAGAACAATCTATCTTGTTTATCGTCCATCCAATTGGGGGACATCTGTTGGGATACCGTCATTTGGCTGCCAATTGGGGTGCCCAGCGTCTGATTGGTCTGGCATTTGCGCCAGAGAGCATGAATACCGATAAACCTTCTGTCGCTACGCTGGCTGCTGATTACATCAGCCAAATCCGTAAGTTCCAACCTACAGGACCTTATGCACTGGCAGGCTGGTCTTTCGGTGGATTAGTGACTTATGAAATGGCTCATCAATTACGTGCTGCCGGTGAAAGCGTTTCTGACTGCATCCTGATTGATAGTTTCGCACCGAATGTGCGCACGGGTCTGACGCTGGATGATGCATTCTGTCATCGTCATTTCCTGCTCGATTTGCAGGGACAATTCCCGGGTCTCGAACTGAATAACAGCGCGATTGCAGCAAACACGGAAACCTTCCTGCAAGCATTACACCAAGCCTTACCGCAATCTGCCCAGATTGATGACTCACTGGCTGAGCTTTATGCCATCTGGCAGCATAATCTGCGTGCATTGCTTGACTATTGTCCACCCCGGACTTCACAACCTTTCTGCCTTATCCGGGCAAAGCAGGCATTGCCTGATTTTATGGATTACCTCGATCCAACAACCCTCACCGCAACTGATCTTGGTTGGCGAGCTTTCGGGCCAGTCAATGTGACACAACTTGATGGTGATCATTACAGCCTATTCCACAAACATGTCGGCTCTCTGGTTGCGTGCCTGAAAAACATCCTGAGTTCAGTGCCAACTGTTGAACCGGTTAAGGAGAACATATGATAACGCCACGGCGAGTTTTGATTGTCGGTTCAAAATTTGGCGAACTGTATCTTAATGCGTTTCTACAGCCTCGGTCAGATCTGGCGCTGGCCGGGATCTTGGCGCAAGGAAGCCCTCGTTCGCAGCAACTTGCCCGCGATTTCAATGTGCCCCTCTTCCGCTCATTGGATGAATTGCCGGATGATATCGATATTGCCTGTGTGGTCATACGTGCAGAGGTGATTGGTGGCAAAGGCGACCAATTAACCCAAGCGTTATTGGCACGGGGTATTTCGGTCATTCAGGAACACCCTCTTGATGCAGAAGCGATCAAAAGACACCAGTCAACCGCTAACCAGCATAATGCTATGTTTTGGGTAAACAGCTTTTACAGCCAATGCCAGGCTGGCAGAAGCTGGTTGCATGCGGCTCATCAAATCAGTCAGTTATCACAGCAACGTCCGGTAAGTGGCTATCTGACAACCAGCCGCCAGTTACTCTTTTCCGCTCTTGATCTGCTGTTACAGGCCTGTCATTGTCCAGAACAGATTGAGATAGCCTATGTGGGCCAACGGAGTAACGGATTTCATTGCTTTGAACTCAGCTTTGCGGGAACCACAATAACGTTAGACGTTCAATCCTATCTGGACCCCAGCGATCCCGATATGCACAATCTGGTTATGCATAAAATGACGCTGATCTGGCCGGCCGGTTATCTTACGCAGGAAGCCAGCTATGGCCCGGTTATCTGGACACCGGTTCTTCATGCGCCAGACCATCTGAATAGTGAACAAAGCCTTTACCTGAATGCCAGCCAGCCAGAAGGCGCTTATCTGCACCAGGCAACATCCCAAATTCTTTGTCCGGCCACGCAAAACTGGATGACCGCATTTGAATGTGATGGTGCCGAAGGTGTGGCACGACTCCTTAATACCTTGAATTCGGTATTGAATGGGGCACGCTGCCCCCCTGCTTTTAGCTACGACTACCCATTGCGGCTGGCAGGCTTGTGGCAACAAATTTTACGCATGATGGGAGAGTCGGTTACTCAGGATCTACAGCCCCCCGTCTGGATTGATCCCGCCCAATTGATGCTAATTAAGGAAGAAAGCTGATGACGTGGAAACTTCCTGTACATCCGATGATCCGTCCATGCCTGACGACGCATAACAAACCTAAATATACGCTGCTCATCTGCCCCTTTGCCGGGGGCAGTAACAGTGCATTTCGGAACTGGTCCATATTGGAAAATCCAGATATTGCGGTTTCACTGGTGATTTACCCCGGACGTGACAGCCGTATGAATGAACATGCTGTTACCCGCATTACGCCATTAGCTCAGTCACTTTCTGATGTGATCAGATCATTGACTTCCGCACAGAGAGAAAACCTGATACTGGTCGGCCACAGCATGGGAGCGCAAGTCGCTTTTGAAACCTGCCGACGCCTTGAACAACATCACTGTGCTCCCAAGGCATTGGTACTTTCGGGATGTCATGCTCCTCATCTTCAATCCCGCCGCCAACTGAGTGGATTACCGGATCATGAATTCATTGAACAACTGATTGATATTGGCGGTTGCAGCCCGATTTTACGGGAAGATCCTGAATTACTTGCCCTGTTCTTACCCATGTTACGAGCTGATTTTTTTGCTACAGAGCACTATTACCACGCTATTCAGCCTGATTCAGTAAAGCTACAAACCCCCACATTGTTGCTTTATGGCGATGAAGACAAAGAAGCTTCCGCTCTGGAAGTTCAGCAGTGGCACCATTGGCTTGCCAGTGACAAACAAAATCTGGCAGATTGCTGCCAGGAGATTGCCGGCGATCATTTTTACATTACGCAAAAACCACAGAATTTTATTTTTCACGTTACCCAATTTATGCAATATGTTCATTCAAAGGAGTTCGCATAATGGCACCTTTTTCTATCCCAGAGAAAACACTTACTATGACGCCAAACTATCTTTGGAATGGCAAAACGCTGGATCAGCAGCTTGCCGGATGGTCCAGTATCTGGGGGAATAAAACAGCACTGATCTATCACGAACAGCGGCTAACTTACCATGAACTCCATCAATCGGCGGAAAGGCTGGCAAACGGCTTGTACCATCGTGGAATACGCCGTGGTGATCACGTTATGGTACAGCTACCTAACCGTATCTCCTTTGTTGTCACCTGTTTTGCCTTGTTTAGGCTGGGCGCTCATCCAGTATTATTAATGCCTACCCAACGGGCACATGATGTTCATGCGCTTTGCCAGATTGCACGTCCGGTGGCTTATATTATTCCTGATTGTATCCACGGCTTTGATTATCGGGAAATGGCACGGGAAGTTGCAGCATCTTGCCCCGAACTGGAACACATTATCGTTGATGGAGAAGCAGAAGAATTTATCCCCTTCGCTTCCATTGAGGATGAACCCCTCAATATTATTGGTCCAGGTTATGGCGATATTGCCGTACTTCTGCTTTCCGGCGGAACGACAGGCACCCCCAAATTAATCCCGCGTACTCACGATGCTTATACCTATAATTTTGTGCTTTCCGCCCGTCTGTGCGCAATAAATACTGAAAGTGTTTATTTAGCGGTATTACCTGTTGCACATAACTTCATTTTAGGCAGTCCCGGGATCCTGGGCACGCTTTCTCAGGGAGGATGTGTACTCCTCAGTGATACAGCGAGTTGTGATGAAGCCATGCCATTGATCGAAGAGCATAAGGTAACACATTTAGCATTAGTACCGGCTCTTGCACGGCTCTGGGAACAAGCGCGTGACTGGGAACAAAGCGACCTTTCATCCCTGCGCTGCTTACAAGTCGGAGGTGGCAGGCTCACACCGGAACTGGCCGAACAGGTCATGGCACGCCTTGGTCCTTTGCAACAGGTATTTGGTACAGCGGAAGGATTACTCTGCTATACCCGTCTGGACGACCCTTATGAGGTTATCATTAATACCCAAGGACGCCCATTGTCAGAAGAAGATGAGATCAACCTTGCTGATACCAATCTGCAACCTGTTGCACCTAGTGAAGTCGGTGAACTGATTACACGCGGTCCCTACACCATTACAGGATATTACCGTGCTGAACAGCACAATACCGTCGCTTTCACCACGGATGGATTCTACCGTACAGGCGATTTGGTTCGCATCAGACCTGATGGCAACCTGCTCGTTGAAGGACGGATTAAAGAGCAGATTAACCGCAGCGGTGAAAAAATTTCAACGCTAGAAGTTGAAACATTATTACTGCAACATCCAGATATTGATGACACCGTTGTGATCGCTGTCCCGGACGAACTATTGGGTGAACGCATTTGTGCTTGCCTGCCAAAGAGCATCAACCAACCCGATCCTGCACAAATGCAAGCATTCTTGCATCAGAAAGGCGTTCAGCGTCATAAAATCCCTGACCAATGGTTATTTGTGGCGTACTGGCCATTAACCGCAGTAGGAAAAATCAACAAACGCCAGTTAGTACAAATGGCGCAAGCAGAAAATACAGAAACAGCAGAAAATAACAGCCTGATGAAGCAGTATCATGAACACACTATTGCTATTACCAGCACGCCGTTAGATCTGGTTACCCACTTGCTTGCCGATAATGATGCCCCACCTTGTACGCTCTATGAGATGAAAGGTGAATGGTCATTGGGAATAGGTTGCGCCGCAACCATCAGTGCCGATGCATCGGGACAATTGATTGATTCACAGGGTCATCGTCATCCATACGATATCAGCACATTAAGCCAGAAACTTGAGCAAACGCTCAACGCTCTTCCGATTAAAGACTGGCGTGCTTATGGCAGAACATTATTTGAGTTTTCCCATATGACGTATGGGTTACCATTAGAACCATCATTAGTACAACAAAATGAAGCACTAATAAAAATCACTATTCCACAACATGAATTACGCATAACTCAAGGACAAGTTCTGATACGAACTCTTGAAGAAGCGCAAATCTCCATATTGAACGAGAAAGTCAAGCGGGCAGATCAATTAGGTACACCGGCTTTTCCACAGACAAAAGAGGTGGAAATTATCAACACAGCAGACACGGCAAAAAATTATCAAGACAACGTTGCCAATGCGGTTAAGGATATTGCCTCAGGTCACTACCAAAAAGTGATCCTGTCACGCCAGGTTGAGCTTGGTTCAAATATTGATATTACACACAGTTACTGGCTGGGGCGTCAGGCTAACACACCTGCCCGCTCTTTCTTCTTACGTGATGGAGATTTCTCTGCTTATGGTTTCAGTCCGGAAACCGTCGTTGAGGCAGAGGGTTCGGGCTGGATTAATACCCAACCGTTGGCAGGCACCCGAGCATTGACACATGACAAGAAGCAAGATCAGCAACTGCGGGCCGATTTACTTTCTGATCCGAAAGAAATTTCCGAACACGCGGTTTCGGTTAAACTTGCATTAGAAGAATTAGCACCGATTTGTCAGCCAGAAACGCTTTGTGTATCAGAATTTATGGCTATTTGTGAACGTGGTTCGGTACAACATTTGGCATCACGAGTAAAAGGGTTGCTACACACAGACAAAAACCGCTGGGATGCATTTATTGCCTTATTCCCGGCAGTCACTGCGTCAGGGATACCGAAAAAACCGGCTTTACACACCATTTCTCGTTATGAAGGTGAACCACGTCGGCTTTATAGTGGTTGTGTCATGCTCTTAGACAGCACAGGTAAACTGGATGCTGCACTGGTATTACGTTCTCTCTATCAGCATAAAGAACGCTGCTGGCTTCAGGCTGGGGCTGGTTTGGTCAGAAATTCAAGACCAGAAAGAGAATGGCAGGAAACCTGTGAAAAACTGGAGTGCATTATGAAATATGTTCGTCCTTATTCCGCCAAAGAAGACTAAACGTTTATTGGAATAGGCCGTAATAATACTGCCGGGGAAAACCAGAGTGATATCTGGTTTTCCCTAAGTTAAAAGGATGTACACCCACCATCCAACAAAGCCTGTTCATTACAACGACGACCATTCGCCAATTGGCAAACAGGAACTTGATGTCCACTCAATTGCTTGGTTAATGCCGGAATTCCCCCAGCATCAGAACAACTTTCACTGGCATCTTTACTCAGATAAATACCCAGATCAGAATATTGATAATGTTTGTATCGGCTTGATGAAATATCTGCTTGCTGCCCGCTGCAACCCGCTAATATAACGCCTACCAGCAACAACTTGACAAGGATAACGCCCCGCTTTAACAGCATATTTTCTCCAGTTTAACTCTCTGATTTTAACTCTCTGATTAGTATAAAACAGACAGTGTATATTTTTCGGTTGCTATTAGTCACTTCCTTATCGCCGGTGACTGCGGTCATCGTGTTCTTTTACAACAACGCTCGGTATAGGGCCGAAACTTGTTAGACACAGACATGTTTCAAACAAAAAGAAAAATCCGTATAATCCCCCTCCTGCAAAGGATCCGTATAGAAAATCTACAGTCGATATAATCGGCAATGTGAGAAGTCGCAATGAATCAAAAAGAGACGAGAAAAGAGATACTTGAATTCAACAAACTCCAGAAACGCCTGCGGAGAAACGTTGGTAATGCCATCATTGATTACAATATGATTGAAGATAATGATGTTGTAATGGCATGTATCAGTGGTGGCAAAGATTCATTTGCGATGTTAGATATTCTGTTGAATCTGCAAAAAGCGGCGCCAATAACATTCAAAGTCGTTGCAGTGAACCTTGATCAGAAACAGCCTGGCTTTCCTGAACACATTTTACCCCAATATTTTGAAAGCCTGGATATTCCATACTACATTGTTGATAAAGATACCTATTCAGTTGTCAAAGAGAAAATTCCCGAAGGCAAAACTACCTGCGGGTTGTGTTCAAGATTACGTCGCGGCACTCTCTATTCTTTTGCAGAAAAAATCGGGGCGACCAAAATTGCACTTGGACATCATCTTGATGACATCGTTGAAACGCTGTTCCTGAATATGTTCCATGGCGCACGTATGAAAGCGATGCCACCCAAATTACGCTCTGACGATGGCCGTAATGTCGTTATAAGGCCTCTGGCATATTGCCGGGAGACAGACCTTATTCAGTATGCGGAAAGCAAAAAATTCCCAATCATTCCTTGTAATTTATGTGGTTCCCAGGAAAACCTACAGCGGCAAGCAATCAAAGCCATGCTGGTAGATTGGGATAAGAAAACACCGGGCAGAGTGGAAAATATTTTCAAGTCTATTCAAAGTATTAGCCCAAGCCAATTGGCAGACAAAACGATTTTCGACTTTGTCAACTTGCCCTTGCATCGTGAGGGGGAAAGAGAAGAGTATGCTTTTAACGAAGCCGTGGTATCGTCAACGAATATTGATGAATCAATGTTTATTGATGTGACAAACATTTAAAAATAAGCCGTTTTTGTACCGGCTGTTTAAACTCTGTCAAAAAAATAGCCGATACTAAAACAAGTATCGGCATAATTAATGAGCAATGGTTCTGTGTGAAACTCAATATGAGAAAAACTACAATTATGGAATACAACGTTCATTGTTCAACGTTGTATTCACCTGCGGGAGCTATAGTGCCTTAATTATGGCGATCAATTATTGATTTATCTCAAACCTATAGCCATTTGCTTCGCCTTAACCACCACGCAAAAGCCACCATTAATAATGACAACAAAAGAGTGAACAAACCGAATCCAAACCGATACTCATTGCCTGGTATTCCTCCCAGATTGACACCGAACAATCCCGTCAAAAAAGTGGTCGGCAAGAATACCATCGCCAATAGAGACATCATGTAAGTACGGCGGTTCATGGCATCCGCCATCATAGAAGTAATTTCATCGGCAAGAACTGCGGTTCGGGCAATACAACCATCAAGATCATCAATTCCCCTGCTCAACCGGTCTGCAATTTCCTGCATTAAACGGCGTTCTTCATTGTTCATCCAGGGCAATTTCTCACTGGCCAGACGGATAAAAATATCCCGCTGTGGTGCCATATATCGGCGCAGAACGATTAACTGTTTACGCAGCAATACTAACTCTCCGCGACCAGGAACCTTCTGCTCCAAAATATCATCTTCAAACTCAATCAGGTTGTCATGCAGCTCTTCAATAAAATCATTGGCTTCATCAGTAATGGCTCCCGCTATTTCTACCAGCCAATTCCCTGTACTTTTCGCACCAACACCATTGCGCAAATCATCCAGAATTTGATCGATGGAATGAATTTTTCGATGTCGGCTGGAGATAATAATTTGGTCATTAATATAGATGCGAAACGAAACCAGATGATCGGGACGCGCATTATCATTACGGTTCACCGATCTTAAGGTAATCAAAGTTCCTTCACCTGTGCGCAGTACTTTTGGACGAATATTATCACTCACTAACCCCTCTTTCACTGGTGGCGGCAGCAAGATTGTATTCATAATCCATTGATAACTATCCAGGTTTTTATAATCAAGATGTTGCCAAACTGGCTGCTCTGCGGTTACGAGTGAATCTTCCCCGAATGCCGTAATGCCTCCCTTGCCATTTAATTGACAGGCATAAATTGCATTTGAACCTTTAAATACCGAGCCATAGATCGCTTCCACATCTGCTCCTTGTTTGTACTTAAATTTCGCACTTACTCTTCATGCTCAATTGTGTTTTTTGATGATATACATGGTATGACTATAGGCGACATCTTCGGGATTGGTGATCGGATATTCTTTTAACCACAGTTTGATCAATCGACCATTAGTATATTGATATTTGCTCCGTGCACATATTATGCGTTTTTTTATCAGGTGCGCCTAATAATCACCTTAAAAATAAATTATAAGACATTGTTAATTAAAGAAAGGAAGAGTATTTCATGAATATTGCATCTATTTTTTGTGGGCAAGATCCCACTATTCCTTTACACTGACGGCGTAGTTTACTTTATAGAGGGATTAAACCATGACACAAACAGTCAAGTTTCAAGGTGGTGATATCACCGTTAACGGAGATTTTCCACAAGCAGGTCAGGCAGCAAAAGAATTCACGCTAGTCGCTAAAGATCTCGCTGATGTCACATTGAGCCATTACGCAGGTAAACGTAAAGTGCTTAATATCTTCCCAAGCATTGATACCGGTGTTTGTGCCACATCTGTCCGTAAATTCAACCAACTTGCCAGCGAATTGGACAATACTGTCGTACTGTGCATTTCCGCAGATTTGCCTTTTGCTCAGTCTCGTTTCTGTGGCTCTGAAGGTCTGTCTAATGTTGTCACCCTTTCCACACTGCGTGGCGGGAAATTTCAGGAAGATTACGGCGTTGCAATAAGCGAAGGTCCATTAGGTGGACTAACTGCACGCGCTGTTGTTATTTTGGATGAAAATAACCACGTTATTTATAGCCAATTGGTCGATGAAATCACCAATGAACCTGATTATGACAGCGCATTAGCCGCATTGAAATAATTGTTTTATTATTGCTTTTGTTTTTTCACACAGCAACGCATTTTTTAAAACATAGTCTTTAAAGACTTATTTCCCGGCGACGATAAAATCACAATTAATTATTTTATTGTCGCCAGCTTATTTTATCTATACTCGATAAACTTCAAGTTGCAATCCGCAAGACGACGCGGGGAAATATAACACGCATCTTGAAGTTGGATTGGTATATAAAATATTGTTAAAAGCAGTCATATTTCAGTTATTACTCATCGTCTCCATGATCAACTGAATGTTTCTTACCACTCAGTCCATATTCGCGTAATTTATTGGCTATTGCCGTGTGAGAAACGCCAAGCCGTTTTGCCAGCTTACGCGTACTGGGATAATGACGATAAAGACGTGTCAGTACAGAGCGCTCAAAACGCTTGCTGATTTCATCCAAAGAACCCACCAGAATATCTTCATTAAATGTTACCTCCGCTTCTAGTTCAGGTAACCGGATATCCTGCGGGCTGAGTTTGTTGCTCTCAAGTTGAGTCAATGCCTGATATATCGCATTGCGAAGCTGTCTGACATTACCGGGCCAATGATAACCACACAAAAACTGCTCTAAATCAGCAGAGAACTTAGGTTTTTGTAAGCCCTGTTCTTGCGCAAAACGTGTTACAAAAGAGTCCGTCAATGGCATAATATCCGCCTGACGTTCCCGCAAAGGCGGTAATGTAATGGTTAGGACATTCAGCCGATAATAAAGATCTTCCCGAAACTCGCCTTTTTGTACCAGCTCAATTAAGTTTTTCTGAGTGGCACAAATGATTCTGACATTCACCTTAACTTCATTCTCTTCACCGACACGACGAAATGTTCCATCATTCAAGAAACGAAGTAATTTAGTCTGCATTTGTGGCGACATTTCACCGATTTCATCTAACAAAACCGTACCGCCATTAGCCTGCTCAAAGAATCCTTTTTTGCCTTCCAATGCATTGGGATAGGCTCCCGCTGCATAACCAAACAACTCATTTTCTACAACATCATCCGGCATCGAAGCACAATTCAGCCCAAGAAAAGGCTGTTTTCCCCTTGCACTGCGCAAATGACAGGCTTTAGCAAATTCATCTTTTCCCGTTCCTGTCTCACCGACAAGCAATAAAGGAACGTCGAGCATAGCCATTTTACGGGCCTGCTCAACGATATGAACCATTTTAGGGCTAACAGCAATAATCTGTTCAAAAGCATTATCACCATTTACAGTTAATTTTTTACGTGACGACTCAATATGCACCGTTGGCTGGTGTTCATCAGAACGCAACATAATGACCGCCCCTACACACTTAACCACCTGATTTTCATCTGTTAATTGCATAGAAATAATATCCATCCCATAATCTTGCCCTTTGATGGAGAGTTGTGCTGAATGGGGTTGATGATGCTCACTTTCAAGCCAGCGCAGGAAATTGTAATTGCTAATCAGATGGCCTATGTTTTTTTGGCTGATTTTTTCTTTACTGACACCAAACAAGGCCAAAGCCGCAGAGTTAACCAGTTCAACATTGCCTTTCATGTCAATAGAAAAGATGGGTTCAGGAACCGATTCCAGTAGTGTCCACATCGCCCTATGCTCTTTCTCTGATGGCATAAAGGCAACTGTCCTGACATCAATGACACCATTGATACGACGAATTTCTGCCATCAACTCACGGAAAATATTGAAATCAATTTGAGTAAAATTAAGGTAAATACGACGCGCAGGAGAAATTTCAATTCCTTTCAGGTCAATATTTCGTAAAACCAGTAAATCAAGTAATTCGTGGGTTAACCCGATTCGATCCTGACAAGTCACTTCCAATCGCATTTTTCTGACCTTATTTACACGATGTTCTTAACTGCCTGAATGTTACCCGTTACTCCCCAATAGATGAAGCCCTTGTCAGCAAAAGTTTACAAGAAAATAAAATGTCAATCTGGTATGACAGTTATTATTAATTGGTTACTTTTTTGTTGCATCTTTGGCTGTGTTTTTGTTTTTCATCGGTAACGTACTTTTAAGCTGAGCAAGCAACTGGTGACGAAAATCCTTTAACTTCGGTTTATCGCCATCAATCCACGGCAAAGGCCGACACAATTCCATGGCCTTGATACCCAAACGCGCTGTCAGTAACCCTGCGCCAATCCCTTGTGCTGCGCGTACAGAAAGACGAGCGGCAATGTCCTGTGACAACCAGTCCATACCCACTTCTCTGACTAATTCTGATGCGCCTGCAAAAGCAATATTCAGCAATACTAACCGAAATAAGCGAATGCGGCTGAAATAACCTAATTCAATGCCATAAAGCGCTGCAATACGATTAATGAGACGAATGTTTCTCCACGCAATAAAAGCCATATCCACAATAGCCAATGGACTGACCGCGATCATCAAAGCCGATTCCGCAGCTGAACGGCTGATCTCTTGCCGGGCTTGTGTATCCAGGACAGGCTGAACTAATTGACTGTACAGCATGACAATTTCACGATCATTTTGGGTTTCATGCACGGTAGCCTGCCAACGCTGTAATGCCGGATGTTGTCGCTCAATACCCGCTTGTTCTGCTAATTTTTCACAAAATTGCCTTCCCTTGCCAATGCCGTGACTTTGCAATAGCACTTTCGCAGTATCTCGCTCTTCTGTACGCTGCCGCAAAAGGTAAAGGCGCCGCCATTCTTTTATCACGCTGCCTATTCCCGCGAATACCATCATGCTACCTGCCGCAGCGATCCCCAGCGCAATCCAGTCATGTTGCCGCCATGCCTGGTATATCCACTGAACACATTGAGCAACAACACTAGCCCCCAATAACAGGACAGCACTGATAAAAACTTTTCGCCAAAAACTGCGTTGCGGTTTCAGCGCAGCATTCACTGCACCTTCAAATTCACTTTCCTGCTCCTCCGCTTCCCGCTCTGACATAACCGGATAAAATGCTTTTTCCTGCCCAGTGAATTCTCTTTTTGCTTTTAGGGGTGGTTCGGACGCTGTTTGTACAAGATCGTCAAAATCCATGCGCGGTTTCAACGGTTCGGTCATGTTAATTTATCTCCCAATAAAAATTCCATCACGCTATCCAGGCGAATATGGGGTAACGGTGTGTTGACATTGGCTTGTTTTGGCCGAAATGATTCGAAATTAAACCCCTGTTTCTGCCAGAATTCACTATTCGGCAAGCGCTGTGGCACTTCGCCCGGAAAAAATGTCAATAATTTATCATCTGACAAGCGATTGCCTTTGATGGCAGGGATTTTTTCATCTTTATGCATGACAATGCCGCTCTGCGTTGCCTGAACAGATGCAAGTCCCACACAATCCATGCTGATCCCTTCAAACGCTGCATTTTGCCACGCTTTCTGTACCAAATGCTGTAAAAGTGAAACGAGATTGGCATGTTGATCTGGCGTAATATGATCCGCTTTACTGGCAGCAAACAGCAGTTTATCGATGCAAGGCGAGAATAAACGACGAAACAGGGTTCGCTTACCATAATGAAAACTCTGCATAAGTTGTGTCAATGCAAGCTGCATATCATTGAACGCTTGCGGGCCACTATTCAGTGGTTGCAAGCAATCCACCAGCACAATTTGCCGATCAAAACGCAGAAAATGCTCTTTATAGAACGCCTTAACGATATGCTCACAGTAATAAGCAAAACGCTCACGCAACATACCGATGTTGGTGTGTTTGCCTGCCTTCGCCAATTGCGGCTCGCCAATTTTGTCAATATTCGGCCACGGGAAAAATTGCAACGCGGGTGCTCCCGCCAGATCACCCGGCAAGATAAAACGGCCGGGTTGGATAAAGTGTAAACCTTGCTGTTTACATTGATGCAGGTAGTCCGTATAAGCCTGAGCGATTTTGGCCAGTAAATTTTCATCTGCGGGTGCCAGTGGATCACATTGCTGGCATAACGCTAACCATGACTTAGCCCAATTCGCCCTTTCCCCTTTCAGTAATGCGTGCATATGTCGTGACCATGCCAGATAATTTTGGTCCAGCATGGGTAAATCCAATAACCATTCGCCCGGATAATCGACAATTTCCAGATAAAGGGTAGACGTTTCCTTGAGATAACGAAACAGGGAATCTTCAGAACGATAGCGCAACGCTAAACGTATTTCACTCACACCACGGGTTGGCGTCGGCCAGTTAGGGGGAGAGTCATATAATTCTGCGATGTTTTCATCATAGGTAAAACGAGGCACCCCAAAATCTCGCTGTGGCACCCGCTTCACACCAAGCAAGCGCCCATCGCGCACGGTAGAAAACAGCGGCAATCTGGCGCCACTGTGAACATGCAAAAGTTGGTTTACCAAGGAAGTAATAAATGCGGTTTTTCCACTGCGACTTAATCCTGTTACCGCCAGTCGCAAATGACGGTCCATTCCACGATTAACAAGCGCTGTGAGTTCGTTTTGCAACCGTTTCATGTTTCTCCTAAATGGGAATACTGTGAATTAATCTCATCTGGCCTGTAACCTTGGCAAAATTTAATATTATTTCTGCTGTTACAGGCCGGATCCCATGTTATCCACTACGCTCAGAGCTGGCGGAAACGGCTGCGTACATTGTAAGTATCAGAAGTCACATAGCGTTCCATTTGACGCAAACGGGCTTCGCTTGCCTTCAATTGGTCATCTATTTCGTCTAACATCTTCTGTGCTGATGGCCCTCTATATTTTTCCTCTGCTGAATATCCCGCAGGGGCGGGATCCATGACAAAGGTCAAAATAATATAAGCCAATAGCGTTATGCCAAATAGACCAAAAAACAGTGATAATACCGTGATGGTACGAATAAGCGGAGCGGGTACGTCAAAATAGTCTGCTAACCCGGCACAAACTCCTTTAACTACCCCCTGTTCTGGCAGGCGGTAAAGTTTCCGGCGATATTGATTTGACATTATGACTGTCTCCAATTTGGATGCTCTGCGTCAAGGATATCTTCTAACGTTTTGACCCGTTCTTGCATACGTCTGGCATTCTCGGTCAACTGTTCTAGACGCTGAATTTCACTGTTCCCTAACTGATCCCGATTGCGGTTGCTGTAATGCAGCCACAACCAGATGGGTAAGACAAAAAGCACAAAAATGATCAGCGGGATACCAAGAAATATATAGCCCATTATCTTTCCTTAGTTATGTATGTATGACATATGTCCTCATTGAGGATCTTTGATATTCATTTTAGCTTTCAAGGCCGCTAATTGTGCACTGATTTCATCATCTGCCTTCAATTCTGCAAATTGCTGATCGAGTGATTTCTGTTTACCTAGTCCAAAAGCTTCTGCTTCCGCTTCCATGTGGTCTATCCGACGTTCAAACTGTTCGAAGCGCGTCATTGCCTCATCGATTTTACCACTATCCAACTGACGGCGTACCTGGCGCGAAGAGGCGGCGGCCTGATGACGCAGTGCCAACGATTGTTGTCTCGCACGCGTTTCTGTTAATTTATTTTCCAGTTCAATCACTTCGCCTTTGATGCGTTCCAGCGCCTCATCCAGAATGGATAATTCGTGTGTTAGCGTTTCAACTAAGCTACTGGCTTTCTGTTTTTCAATCAACGCGGCACGCGCTAACTCTTCTTTACCCTTGCTCAGTGCCAGTTCAGCTTTTTCTTGCCAGCCATCGATTTGGTTTTCACCCATGTTGATACGGCGCAAAAGCTGCTTTTTCTCTGCCAGGGTACGGGCGGAAGTCGAGCGGATTTCCACCAGTGTGTCTTCCATTTCCTGAATCATCAAACGGATCATTTTCTGTGGATCTTCTGCTTTATCCAGCAGAGAAGAGATATTGGCATTCACGATATCAGCAAAACGAGAAAAAATACCCATAGTCATAAACCTCTTTCATTAGAATGTATATATGTTATGCCTGTGTATTGTTACATACGGATACAAGATACACGGTAAGGCACTTAACTAAATACAAGATACATGCCAACTTTCTTGCTTTTCTTATCCAATTGAAATTATTGATATAATTTTTTCTTTGCTTTTTTATTGCAATTAGCTAATTTAGTCAGATTAACCAACTTTTGGCGAAAAATACCATGCCTCAGTTCATTGATAACCTATTAGGTGAAGCAAACTGTTTTATTGAAATGTTGGAACAAGTCTCCGCATTAGCGAAGTTGAACAAACCTGTTTTAGTTCTGGGGGAACGAGGAACCGGCAAGGAGTTAATTGCCCGACGCTTACATTACCTTTCTCCACGTTGGCAAGGCCCTTTCATTTCCCTGAACTGTGCCGCACTCAATGAAAATCTGCTTGATTCAGAACTATTTGGTCATGAGGCGGGGGCATTCACGGGGGCCAGTTCAAAACACCAAGGGCGCTTTGAGCGAGCCGACGGCGGAACTTTGTTTCTTGACGAACTCGCTACTGCCCCCATGCAAGTACAGGAAAAATTATTGCGTGTCATTGAATATGGTCACCTGGAGCGTGTTGGCGGTACTCGGGCATTACACGTTGATGTACGTTTGATCTGTGCCACCAACGAAGATTTGCCTGCCATGGCTGCCGGTGGAAAATTCAGGGCTGATTTGCTCGACAGGCTCGCTTTCGACGTGGTTCATATCCCACCACTGCGCCAACGGCAACAGGATATTATGTTACTGGCACAGAATTTTGCGATTCAGATGTGCCGTGAGTTAGATCTGCCATTTTTTCCCGGATTGACTGACGAAGCCAAACAACAGTTACTTTCCTACCACTGGCCTGGAAATGTTCGCGAATTGAAGAATGTCATCGAACGCTCTATTTATCGGCATGGTAGTAGTGAAAATGAATTAAATACGATCATCATCAATCCCTTTTCACCATCACAGCGATCTGCTTCCTCATTCACTGAGAGTGAGATTACCAATGACTCCCTTCCCAATTTACCTCTCGATTTAAGGCAATGGCAAAATGACAGCGAAAAGGGTTTAATCATACAGGCTTTGACAGAAAGTCAATTTCATCAGAAAAAGGCGGCCGACAAACTTCATTTGACTTACCACCAGTTCCGCGGGTTAATCAAGAAACACCGTATTGAAGTTAATGGCAAGATAGAGTAGAGAGAGATAAAAAAGATAGGTAAAAAAGTAGCCGGCACCCGAGCCGGCTAATAAAAATACTGGAAGCAATGTGAGCAATGTCGTGCTTTTTCTGAGATACATACTTGCTATTGCAAAGTGTTTCCCTGAAAGCACATGCGAATGATAATACTTATCAATTACACTTGTAAAGCATTTTATTGAGAACTTTTCTCATTATCGTGATCTGTTCGTTGTTTTTGAGCAGAACGCGTTAATTAAGTTACAATGGCCAAACTCTTTTTTATGACTGACATTTTATATGCGTTATTTGATTTACTGGATTATATTATTGATTTCCGCTCCGACTCTGGCGGCCAAGAATACTGCTCCAGAAATGACTGCGAATCCCATTCCAGAACCAACTAAAATGATCCCAGAATCGAGACCAAACAGTACCTCGGAAAATCTGCCTCATATTTCGGCCTCCTTACGGCAGAACGGTTTTATTTATTGCGTTAATGGCAATTTGAATACGTTTAACCCGCAAATGGCTATCAGCGGCTTGACGGTAGATACACTTGCTGCACAGATTTACAATCGCCTGCTGGGTGTTGATCCTCTTACCTATCGTCTTGTTCCTGAACTGGCTACTGATTGGGAAGTACGGGATAACGGGGCAACTTACCGCCTTTACTTGCGTCATCATGTTGCTTTCCAATCAACCGATTGGTTTACACCAACCCGTGCAATGAACGCGGATGATGTTGTTTTCAGTTTCCGCCGAGTCTTCGATAAGACACATGATTATCATGATGTTAATGGGGGTCACTATCCCTATTTTGACAGTTTACAGTTTGGTGATTCAGTAAAAAATATTCGGAAAATCAACCAATATACGGTCGAATTTCGCCTTAATGCGCCCGATGCTTCTTTTCTCTGGCACCTGGCAACCTACTATGCTCCTATACTGTCTCAGGAATATGCTGAAAAATTGCAGCAAATAAATAGACAGGGGCAAATAGATTGGAAACCGGTCGGAACCGGTCCCTTCATGCTGGAAGATCATCAGATGGACCAATTTATCCGCCTTGTTCGCCATGATAAGTATTGGAAAGGTAAACCACGCATGGAACAGGTGGTTATAGATACTGGCGCGGGCGGCACTGGCCGGATCTCAAAACTACTCACGGGTGAATGTGATGTCCTGGCTTATCCCGATGCTAATCAGTGGAATATTTTGCATGATGATCCAAATCTGCGTCAGACATTACGTTCAGGCATGAATATTGCCTATCTTGCTTTTAATACCAGTAAACCACCACTGGATCAGTTAGCCGTTCGTCAGGCCATTGCTTACGCTATCAATAACCGACGCCTGATGAAATCCATTTACTATGGTACGGCAGAGACAGCGGCTTCTATTTTGCCTCGTGCATCATGGGCGTATGATAATCGCGCTGAAATCACCGAATACAACCCGGAAAAATCCCGCAAGATGTTAAATGAGCTAGGATTAAACGGGTTGGAATTAACTTTATGGGTTCCGACAGCGTCACAATCCTATAACCCAAGCCCTCTGAAAATGGCGGAGCTGATTCAAGCCGATTTGGCACAAGTGGGTATTAAGATGTCTATTCGTCCCGTCGAAGGCCGTTTTCAGGAAAACCAACTCATGGATAAAACCCATGATATGACGCTGGCAGGCTGGTCTACTGATAGCAATGATCCCGATAGTTTTTTCCGCCCATTATTAAGTTGTGCCGCCATTGCGTCGCAAACGAATCTGAGCCGTTGGTGTAACTCAGTTTTTGATAATGCACTTCATGAGGCCTTATTAAATCAACAGCTTGCTTCACGCATCAAAAATTATCATGTTGCACAAGAAATTCTTTCGCAACAATTACCCGTGTTACCCCTGGCTTATTCGATGCGTTTACAAATTTCTCGTTATAACATTCAAGGATTGGTGCTCAGTCCGTTTGGCAATAGTTCCTTTGATAAAGTCTACCGAGAACAGGAAGCCACCGTTCCTGATGAAAATACAAAGGGAAGCAAATGATTATTTATATCCTGCGTCGTTTATTGCTTCTGGTTGTAACGTTGTTTTTTCTTTCATTAATCAGTTTCAGCCTGATGTATTTCACTCCTCATGGTGCCTTAAGTGGTGCATCACTGACAGACGCTTACGTATACTATTTCCGTAGTTTACTTCAATGGGATTTTGGTATTTCCAGAATCAATGGGGAACGGATTATTGAACAGCTGTACACTGTTCTCCCGGCCACGATGGAACTGTGTGTCCTCTCTTTTTCCATGGCATTGTTAATTGGCATCCCTCTTGGGATTATTGCGGGTGTCTGGCGCAATAAAAAAATCGATATCATTATCAGTACGTTCGCCCTATGTGGTTTTTCCATTCCTGTTTTCTGGCTGGCGTTGCTGCTGACTCTGTTTTTTTCACTTTATTTGGGCTGGCTGCCTGTCTCAGGACGTTTTGATTTACTCTACCGGATGGAGCCTGTTACTGGTTCTGCACTGATTGATGCCTGGCTATCAAAGTCACCTTATCGCAATGAAATGATCATGAGTGTTATTCTGCATATGGTTCTGCCCGTTATGACACTGGCCGTTGCTCCTACTACTGAAGTTATCCGTTTGATGCGCAATAGTGCAGAAGAAGTTTCAGGGGCAAATTACATCAAGTCGGCAGCAACACGTGGTTTATCACAGTTAACTATCATTCGTCGCCATTTATTGCATAATGCCTTGCCACCCATCATACCTAAGTTAGGGTTGCAATTTTCAACCATGCTCACATTAGCTATGACGACAGAGCAAGTCTTTAACTGGCCTGGTTTAGGGCGTTGGCTTATCAGCGCTATCCGCCAGCAGGATTATTCCGCCATCTCGGCGGGCGTCATGGTGGTAGGCACGCTGGTTATTTCCGTTAATATTCTGACAGATATTATTGGTGCAATGGCTAATCCCCTGAAGCATAAGGAATGGTATGCCGTTAGATAATTTTTACCGCGAAAAGAAAATGCCGTCGCCATTGAGAGTTATCTGGCGGTTTTTCTATTCAGATATATTAGCAATGACAGGTTTTTATGGGGTGTTAATTTTAATTGCACTGTGCCTGTTGGGCGTTCTTTTCGCCCCATATCGGCTTGACCAACAATTCATGTCCCAACTTATGCCGCCTTCATGGTCGCATCACGGTAATGTCGCCTTTTTCCTTGGAACTGACGATCTCGGTCGTGATATTTTCAGCCGCCTATTAATTGGCACATCTTCCACATTCGGGGGAGCATTGGTGGTCACTGCGGCGTCAGCGATTGTAGGATTAATCATCGGTAGCCTTGCCGGAATGACACATGGTTTGAGATCAGCGGTTATGAACCATATTCTTGACACCTTGCTTTCTATTCCTTCATTACTACTGGCTATTATTGTTGTTGCTTTTGTTGGTGCCAGCCTGCACCATGCCATGATTGCCGTTTTCCTGGCATTGCTGCCAAGAATAATACGTACCGTTTATACGGCTGTGCATGACGAACTGGATAAAGAATACATTATTGCAGCACGTCTGGATGGCGCTTCAAACTACCATATTTTACGTTATGCCGTCCTCCCCAATATCACTGCGGTAATAGTCAGTGAATTAACCCGTACCCTCTCTATCGCTATTCTTGATATTGCCGCATTGGGGTTTCTCAACCTTGGAGCACAGCTACCATCCCCCGAATGGGGAGCTATGCTGGGAGATTCATTAGAATTGATCTATGCTGCCCCCTGGACTGTTATGTTACCCGGAGCAGCAATTATGTTCAGCGTTTTGCTGGTCAACTTACTGGGTGATGGGCTGCACCGCGCTATTAACGCAGGAGTCGAATGATGCCATTACTTGATATTCGAAACCTCACCATTGAATTCATGACGGCAGAAGGTCCCGTCAAAGCTGTTGACCGAATGAGTATTTCACTGGCAGAAGGTGAAATATTAGGTTTGGCTGGTGAATCAGGATCAGGCAAAAGTTTGATTGCCAAAGCGATTTGTGGCGTCACGAAAGATAACCTCAAAGTAACCGCAGATCGTTTCCGTTTTAACGACATTGATTTATTACGCCTGACACCACGGCAACGGCGTAAGGTCATTGGGCACAACATTTCAATGATTTTTCAGGAGCCACAGTCATGTCTTGATCCATCAGAAAATATTGGTAAACAGATTACTCAATCTATTCCCGGGTGGACGTATAAAGGCCGTTGGTGGCAGAGGTTTAATTGGCGAAAACGCCGCGCAATTGAGTTGTTGCACCGTGTTGGTATTAAAGATCACTCTGACATTATGCGCAGTTACCCTTATGAATTAACAGAAGGTGAATGTCAAAAAGTGATGATTGCCATTGCACTTGCCAACCAGCCGCGATTGCTGATTGCCGACGAACCGACCAATGCAATGGAGCCAACGACCCAGGCACAAATATTCCGTTTGCTGTCGAGCCTCAATCAGAACAACAACATGACTATTCTGTTAATCAGTCATGACCTGCAAATGATGAGTAAACTGGTCAAACGCATCAATGTGCTGTATTGCGGTCAGACAGTGGAAAGCGCTACACCGGATGAGTTGCTGGTGAAACCTTACCATCCCTATACGCAAGCGCTGATCCGTTCAATTCCTGATTTTGGCAGCCCGTTACCACACAAAAGCCGGTTAAACACGCTGTCTGGCGTTATTCCATCACTGGAACATTTGCCGGTAGGTTGCCGTTTGGGACCACGTTGCCCTTATGCACAAAAAACCTGTATTGCAACCCCACGGCTACGGGTGATTAAGAGCCATGCATTCGCCTGCCATTTCCCTTTGAATATGGAGGAACCGTAATTGATTGAGACATTGCTGGAAGTTAAAAACCTGACTAAAACATTTCGCTATCGAACCGGGCTATTTCACCGTCATCAACTTGACGCCGTAAAACCAGTGAGCTTTACCCTGCAACCCAAAAAAACTCTGGCTATCCTTGGTGCAAATGGTTCCGGTAAATCTACACTCGCGAGAATGTTATCAGGGGTTATTGAACCGAGTTCAGGTGAAATTCTGATTAACGGTCATAGGCTGTCTTACGGGGATTATAGCTACCGCAGCCAGCGCATTCGCATGATTTTTCAAGATCCCAGCACATCACTGAATCCTCGCCAACGCATTGGTCAGATTCTGGATATGCCGTTAATTTTGAATACGAAATTATCTCCCGCCGAACGGGAAAAACGTATCAACCAAACATTGCGTCAAGTTGGTTTACTGCCAGATCATGCCAATTATTACCCACATATGCTCGCATCAGGGCAAAAACAGCGTGTGGCCTTGGCACGGGCCCTAATATTGCAACCACAGATCATTGTTGCAGACGAAGCCCTGGCATCCCTTGATATGTCGATGCGTTCCCAAATCATCAACTTGATGCTGGAATTACAGGAAAAACACGGTATTTCATATATCTATGTCACCCAGCATCTCGGTATGATGAAACATATCAGTGATCACGTGCTGGTAATGCATCAAGGAGAAGTTGTCGAGCGTGGCAATACAGCGGAGGTTCTGGCTTCTCCGCTGCATGATATTACACGCAAATTGATAGCCAGTCATTTTGGTGAAGCCCTGTCTGCTGAAGCATGGCGACAGGATATCACCTAATGTTTTTATTGGATGTATTGTAATCACTGATCGGAACAGCATGGGAAACTCACCACATTTTCCTCCGGCATGGTAGAATCATCCCCCGTTTATTCACCATAAATACCGCAGTTATGGTTAGAGATTTATTATCTCTGTTCATCCATGACTTTTGGTGTTTGATCACAAAGAACAATTTTGATCATAAAGAACAATAAGGATACTGCTATGGGTTTCATGACCGGCAAGCGCATTCTCATTACTGGCGTCGCCAGCAAACTGTCTATTGCTTATGGAATTGCCAAGGCAATGCACGATCAAGGAGCTGAGCTGGCTTTCACTTACCAAAATGACAAGTTGAAACCTCGTGTCGAAGAATTCGCTGCATCACTGAATTCAGATATCGTTCTGCCATGTGACGTGGCTGAAGATGAAAGTATCGACGCATTGTTCGTTGAATTAGGCAAAGTATGGCCTAAATTCGATGGTTTTGTTCACTCTATTGGTTATGCGCCGGCTGACCAGCTTGATGGTGATTATGTTAACGCAGTTAGCCGTGAAGGTTTCAAAATTGCACACGACATCAGCGCATACAGCTTTGTCGCCATGGCGAAAGTCTGCCGTACCATGCTGAATCCGGGTTCTGCCCTGCTCACCTTGAGTTATTTGGGGGCCGAGCGCGCAATTCCTAACTATAACGTCATGGGGCTGGCGAAAGCTTCTTTGGAAGCAAACGTGCGTTATATGGCAAATGCAATGGGTACTGAAGGTGTTCGTGTTAATGGTATCTCTGCTGGCCCAATCCGTACTCTGGCAGCTTCTGGTATCAAAGATTTCCGTAAGATGCTGGCACACTGTGAAGCGGTTACACCTATTCGCCGCACGGTGACAACAGAGGATGTCGGTAATGCGGCTGCCTTCTTGTGTTCAGATCTGGCTGGTGGTATCAGCGGTGAGATCTTACATGTTGATGGTGGCTTCAGCATTGCGGCCATGAATGAGTTAGAGTTAAAGTAATGGTATGTTAAAAACAGTGCCATCCATAAAAATTATGGGTGGCACTGTTTTTTATTATTAATCTATTCTGACAGCATGAAATTGATGTTCTGGAGTCACTATTCTATCTTGTGCGGCAACAATCTGTAATTCATATTCCCCACTCTTTTGCGTTTCCAGCATCACTTCGTAGACCGCAGCTGCAACATGTTCTAAAGCAGCTTGTACTGCTCCATTTGTCAAAGAAGGGTTTTTCAATAGATTGGCAAGAAACAAACCACTCGTTAAATCACCAACACCAACGGGTTGACGTGCCCCTGTATCAATTAATGGACGGCTAACGTGCCAACTATGTTCTTTAGTTACCAAAAGCATTTCAAAACAATCGGCCTGATAACCTGCTCGACTCAAATGCTTAACCAATACAATCTTGGGACCTTTGTCACATAACTCACGCGCAGCCAATATAGCTTGTTCTACGCTACCAATTTTCCGCATAGCCAATGTTTCAAGTTCCAACAAATTAGGTGCAATAACATCACTGGCAGGTAGGGCTTTATCACATAAAAATTCTGCAACGCCTGGAGCAACTATGCATCCTTTTTCTGGATGCCCCATGACAGGGTCACAGAAATACCATGCCTCAGGGTTGGCTTCTTTAACCCGCTTCACAATATCAAGGATATAATTTCCCTGCTCCGCAGAACCAATATAACCACTCAGGACTGCATTACAGGATGCGAGTTTATTTATTTCACCTATTCCCTGCACGATTTCAGTCAAATGTTCCGGCGGCATTACACAACCACGCCATTGAGGATATTGGGTATGGTTTGAAAATTGAACCGTATTTAATGCCCATACGTTCACCCCCATACGCCGCATCGGAAAAACAGCAGCACTGTTTCCGGCATGACCAAAGACAACATGAGACTGAATTGAAAGAACATTATTCATGATAATACCTGGTTTATTATTTTTAATTTATGAATATACCAATCCAACTTCAAGATGCGTGTTATATTTCCCCGCGCAGCGGGGAAATATAAGGCCTCGCGTCGTTTTGCGGATTGCAACTTGAAGTTTATCGAGTATAGATAATATTTATAAAGACATCAGATACATTAAGGGCAACATTATCGTTGCCCTTAATAATAATATTAGTTAATTATTTCCAATTGATAAGGCAATAATGTTTCTTACCACGGCGTAATAAGCTATAACGCCCAAATAAACAGTCATTATCCGTAAATACATACATCGGTTCAGATTGTTTTTCACCGTTGATGGAAACCGCATTAGAGCTGATCATGGTACGAGCCTGCCCACGGGAAGGAACAAATTCGGCGGTAACCAGTGCTTGTTGCAGATCCCCACCTTTTTCAAATTCTATTGTCGGCATTCCATCTTGTGCCAATTGAGCGAAATCTTCTTCGGTCAAATCAGCAATCGCCCCTGAGAATAAACTCTCAGTGATACGTTTCGCTGCTGCAAGCCCTTCTTCGCCATGCACCAGACCAGTAACTTGTTCTGCCAGTACATATTGAGCACGCGGAGCTTTACCGCTGTTCTTATCTTCTTCTTCCAGCGCATTAATTTCCTCAATGCTCATGAAAGTAAAGAGTTTCAGGAAACGGTAAACATCCGCATCTGCTGTGTTAATCCAGAACTGGTAAAATTTGTACGGACTCGTTTTTTTCGGATCCAACCAAACTGCTCCACCCTCTGTCTTACCAAATTTAGTTCCGTCTGATTTGGTGATAAGTGGAACAGTCATACCAAACACTTGTTTCTGGTTTAAGCGACGCGTCAAATCGATACCTGAAGTAATGTTGCCCCATTGGTCTGATCCACCAATCTGTAATTCAACACCATATTCTCTATTCAAATTTGCAAAGTCATATGACTGCAACAGGTTATAGGAAAACTCAGTGTACGAAATACCAACATCATCACGGTTAAGGCGTTGCTTTACTGCTTCTTTGTTGATCATCTGGTTTACAGAAAAATGTTTACCAATATCACGCAGGAAGGTCAGCACATCCATTTGACCAAACCAATCGTAGTTATTGGCTAACTCTGCACCATTTTCACCATTGAAACTCAGGAACGGAGAAACCTGGTTACGAATTTTCTCAACCCACTCTTTGACCGTTTCCCCTGTATTCAATTTGCGTTCAGTTGCTTTAAAGCTTGGATCACCAATCAAACCTGTCGCCCCACCAACCAATGCAATCGGTTTGTGCCCAGCAAGTTGGAATCGTTTTAAACACAGCAAGGGAACCAGATGGCCCAAATGCAAGCTGTCAGCGGTAGGATCGAAGCCACAATAGAGAGAAACCGGATCTTGCGTCAGTCTCTCAGCTAACGCCTCTTCATCCGTTACCTGGGCAACAAGGCCCCGCTCTTGCAGTTGTTTAATCAGGTTATTGCTAGACATTAATGACTCCATCAGTTTGTATATTTTGCTTATATTTCTATACTCTTCTTTCACGCTGCCGCTTTGTTAGCTACGCTGCAACTTGAAGCCTATTGGGTATATAAGCATCTCGTGATAAATCAAGTGCTATAGCATAAAACGCCAGTTATATAAGTGCCAGTATTAAAAACAGTAATTATTCCCCTTACTTTGCAAATCACTGCCTGATTGGCTGTAATTTGCAACTTAAGGAGCTAAACGGTCAACATTCCATTTATCACCATCACGTTGATACAGGAAACGATCATGAAGACGATGGGTTCCGCCCTGCCAAAATTCAACGGAGTCAAATTTGACCTTGAATCCGCCCCAAAAACTCGGAAGAGGAACTTCACCATTCTGGAATTTCTGTTTCAACTCCAAAAACTTCCCTTCCAAAATGCTTCTGGCTGAAATCTTTGAGGATTGCTGAGAAGCCCAGGCTGCAATTTGGCTATCCTTCGGACGGCTGTGAAAATACTTTACAACCTCAACCGGAGACAAGCGCTCTGCTCTGCCGAGAAAACTGACCTGTCGTTCCAATTGATACCAGGGAAAGTGGAGACTGATCCGGTTATTCTGGGCCAGATGTTTTGCCTTACGACTGCCAAGATTGGTGTAGAATATCAGGTTATTAGCATCAAAATGTTTTAATAGAACAATGCGTTGATATGGTTGCCCATGCTCATCGACTGTAGCAATACACATTGCCGTCGGATCGCTGAGATTAGCTTCACAAGCCTGCTTTAGCCAACGTTCAAAAAGTTCAATCGGTTCTTCAGTAAGATCTTTTCGCCTTAATCCACCACGTATATATTCACGGCGCAATTCTGCAATATTTGCTTCATTATTTTCTGACATTTCTAACTCTCGATTTATTAATGCGTATTAGCATATCATTGTTATCTGTTAGCTAACTGTCTTCTAATAATGATCATCTGTTCACTGACCATTATCCAATCCATTATCTGACAACCGGGTAAATTGCCCCTAAAATCGTTTCTCTATCCGCACCTGTGACTGACGGTAAATTACCAGTCAATCCAGACATTGTTCGGAATGCCAGCCAGGCAAATGCCAGAGCTTCCATGTCGTCACCACTCAAACCATATTTGTCTGTCGTAGTCACTTCAACTCCAGGCAATAAAGCCGATAACCGACTCATCACGAATGGATTACGCGCCCCGCCGCCACAGACCAAAAGACGATCACATCCACCACTCAGCATAACTTGCTGGGCAATGCTTACAGCCGTGAGTTCAGCTAATGTGGCTTGCACATCCTCTGGGGCAACTTCAGGGAAATCAGCTAACTGTTTTTCCAACCATGTCATATTAAAATATTCACGCCCAGTACTTTTTGGTGCCGTTCGTACGAAATAGGGATCAGAAAGCATTTTCTGGAGCAAAGATTCATTAACAGTACCTTCACTGGCCCACTGCGCATCTTTGTCATAAGGCAACTGCTTATGCTGCCATGTCCAAGCATCCATCAACATATTGCCGGGTCCGGTATCATATCCTTTAACGGCTAAGTTAGGCAGAAGAGCTGAAATATTGGCTATTCCACCAATGTTTAAAATGATACGCCTTTCTGTCGGATGGCCCAATACAGCCATATGAAATGCGGGGACTAAAGGAGCTCCCTGCCCACCATATGCCATGTCACGCCGTCTGAAATCACCGACCGTTGTAATATTGGTAAGTGCTGCTACACGGTTATTGTCACCAATTTGCATGGTAAAAGGTTTTTCACCATCCGGCTCATGCCATACCGTCTGCCCATGACATCCGATTGCTATAATATCATTTGCAGTCAGCCCTGCTTTATTCAGTAATCCTTGAACAGCTTTTGCAAAGAGAGTGCCAAGCTCATAGTCAAATTTTCCGACCATTGATAATGTCGTTTGCTGCCCTTGACAAATAGATAGCAATTTTTGCTTAAGCTCCTGCGGAAAAGGATGGCTATAACTCACTTGTTGAGTAACAATTTTATCACTAATCTCCGCCAAAATAACATCAACCCCATCCATGCTGGTGCCAGACATCACACCAATATAACGTCCTGACTTCATAAATACTCCTCTATTAAATAATGGATAACATTTAACATGTGGATTACATTTAATCTTGCGTAAACTATAAAACACATCTATTCGGAATATATATGTTTAATGATCATTGTCAGAGATAAAATCTGAGTTTTGGAAAGCTCTTCACAAAACATGCTAAACTTTTGGTCAGGAAGTATTCCTTTCAGAGTTCATCGTGAACATTTATTATATGTAAATATGCATTATTAGTAGCCGAACAACTGGTGATAAGTTTATTCTCAAGCTTCACTATCGGGCATTAAAATTAGGAGTGATTATGTTAAAACGTTTCCTGGTTGGCGCAGTTGTAGTAACCACGTTGTCTGGCTGTGCAGACATGGGAGCACTTTCTAGTGATACTTACTCTATTGGTCAAGCCAAACAAGCTCAGACTGTGACTTATGGCACCATTCTATCTGTACGTCCCATCACAATTAAAGGTAAGCAAGCTGGTGATCCTAATATGCTAGGCCTCATTGGTGGTGCTGTTTTGGGAGGACTGCTGGGTAATACAGTTGGTGATGGTTCTGGTCAAAGGCTTGCCACCGCTGCGGGTGCTATTGCTGGCGGTCTGGCTGGTCAAAGAATCGAAGGTGCTTTAGACCAAACGAAAGGTATTGAACTAGAAATTCGTATGGACAGCGGAAAAAACGCCATCGTAGTACAAAAGTCAGACAACACCGTATTCAGCAAAGGGCAACGTGTCAGGATCGCAAACAGCGGAGATTCTTTGACTGTATCACCACTCTAAAATGTTCAAATAACGCAAGATAAAAAATCGCGGTTTACCAGTAACAAGATCTGGGCCGCGATTTTATTCTTATAGATTAACTTTTATATTACCTGTTTGTGCAATTGGTTAATATTTTTTTCAATTTTCTTTATTACAGAAGCAAGCAGAATTAACTCATCATGAGTAATTCCCTCCAAAATTTCTTTTCTTGTCGAACCAATAACACTATCCACTTCTTTAATAAAGTTTTCCGATTCTTTGGTTAATTTGATTCTTTTTGCACGTCGATCATTGGCACATGTGTGGCGTGTAATCAATTTCTTTTCTTCTAATTGATCAAGCGTTCTCACCAAAGAGGGTTGCTCAATACCAATAGCTTTTGCAAGCTGTATCTGGGATTGCTCTGGTGGTAGTTGACTAATATTGTATAGAGTCACCCAATGCGTCTGAGTTAATTTCAACGGTTTCAAACGATGATCAATTAAAGCGCGCCAGATACGGACTAAACGTGCCAGATCTGATCCCAATGTCAATTCCAATTACCCCTCCTTATAATTAGAGACTCATATAACATCAATGAATTATCCAATCAGTTTATTCATGTGAATAATGGATACGCACTCTATATCATGCTTACATTAGCAGAGTCAGCAATTTCGCTAATTACCTAATTAGTATCGCGTTAGCTTGTTACTTAAAGTTGACATCTTCTTCGCTCTAAAGAGCGACATTGTACGGCGCACCGAATAAAATCGCGCATTAATCCACCAACGATATAAACTGCATAAAATAATCCTTCAACTAAACTAGTGTAAGTTTAAATCTCAACAAAAAAATACAATCCCCCCAAATATATACATTTTCACTCGGTTAAAGTTCTATAAGAATAACCGCCATCCAAATACTAATCTATATATTTTTACATTAATATCATTTTTCTCTTACAGAGATTGATAACATTAAAATAAATAACATAAAAAACAACAAGATAACAAAATAGCCTCTTTTTTGTTCAATAAATAATTCTTTAATAAGAAATTTTTACTGAAATGATTAAGATAGACAACAGAAGTGATATTTTTAAATGACTTATGTCAAATAAAAGAAATGTAATATAAATAATATCTCATTTATGGCTAGTAATATTTTTATTTTTGCGCTCATCCTAAACTATAATTCATATAAATGAGATTTTTTAGCCAATTCAGAGTGGATTTAAAATAAATCCGGTTGTCTTGGAATAATATTTCTTTCCTCTTCCTTCTTTCTCAGACCTCTTAGCTTTCTCTGATGACATAACCGCAATATTTCTCTTTTTTCACTATCCGATGCTTTCATCCATATAAATCGCTCTTCCCTACTACGATAACATCCCCGGCAAAAACCACGGGGATCAGATTCACAAACTCCCCGACAAGGGTTTGGAATAGCAAAAAATTCTAATTGTTTAGCCATCTCATTCCCCTATATCCAGGTTTGTCAAGCATTCCCATAATAAGGCCATTTATTGACCAGTATAAACTTTCTCCCCGTCATTTCAAAATAAAATGGTAGCAACTTAAAGCTAAGTAAACCGGATAATTTGAATTTTTTGATCTATACACGTTATATTAACCAGACATATGCAGATATGTGCGCAAAGTTTTTGTAATAAAGCTATATTTCGCAATAAAACTATAAAGATCAAGAGGTAATCATGCGTTTACTCCACACTATGATCCGTGTTGGCAACATGCAGCGCTCAATTGATTTCTATACTCAGGTCATGGGTATGCGTTTACTTCGTACCAGCGAAAATCCAGAGTATAAGTATTCTCTCGCGTTTGTTGGTTACACCGATGAAAGTCAAGGCGCAGTTATTGAGCTAACTTATAACTGGGATGTTGAAAACTACGAAATGGGAACCGCATTTGGACATATCGCCTTAGGTGTTGATGATGTTGCGGCAACCTGTGAACGCATCAAGCTTGCTGGAGGGAAAGTAGTTCGCGAAGCAGGGCCAGTTAAAGGTGGAACAACCGTCATTGCATTCGTTGAAGATCCTGATGGCTATAAGATTGAACTCATCGGAAATTCAAGTGCCAGCCATGCATTAGGCAACTAACCCTATCAATAACGCGATGCTCGACTTT